>NZ_JANSHM010000005.1:0-83517 GCF_047461635.1 Synechococcus sp. W55.2
GTTTGGAAACAAACAGAATGCTATCGCTGCATAGTTGAACAGTGATGTTCAGCAGTGTTCAGCGTAAATGTATCAGATCCGCGATCTCTCAAGCTCCTCCAAAAATAGGCCAAGTCGATCAAGTCGATCCCAGCAGTTGAGGCCGGATCTTATGGACTCCGTCCCACTGTGGCGAGCGGCCACCTGATCTAGAGTGGGTCTAGAGTGGGAAAGCATGGGCAGTGGGTGTGAGAGCATGGCTCCTTTGCAAGGACGACGCCGGCGGTTTTGGATTTGCAGCATGGTAGTCATCCTGGCCGGGTTTATGGGATCCCTGCTGGCGGGATCGGCCCAGAACCTGGGAGCACAAGCGCAGCAGGGCCTGACTCAAGCCCAACTGGAGCAGGCTCAATATGTGCGCAGTTGTGGTGGTTGCCATGTGGCGTTGCCCGCCCAAGTGTTGCCCACTGAAACCTGGCGACGGCTGCTGCAGGATCCCAACCACTATGGCCAGCAGATCCAGCCCCTGAGCGGTGTGGCTTTACAACTGGCCTGGGGCTATTTGCGGCCCAACTCCCGGCCCCTGCGACAGGGGGAACAGGTGCCCTATCGCTTGGCAGATTCTCGCTATTTCCGTGCCCTGCATCTGCAAGTGGAGTTTCCCACTCCTGTGCGGGTGAGCGCCTGTGTGGATTGTCACCCCAGGGCCAATGGGGGGGATTTTGCCAGCCTCTCTGCAGAATGGCAATCTTGAGGAGCGCAACTGAGGCAATGCAGGTGGATCTGGCCACCATTCTGGCAGGCTATGCCCAAGGCTACTTTCTGATGGCCGACGAAGAGACGGGATCCCTGGCTTGGTACAGCACCGACCAGCACGCGGTGATCCCCCTCGATGAGCGATTTCACTGCCCCCGTTCGTTGCGGCCCTTGGTGCGCAGCGGTCGCTTTCAGGTGCGGCTGAACTGCGCTTTTGAGCAGGTGGTAGAGGGCTGTGCCGCTCGTCCCCAAACCTGGATTAGCCCCGAGCTGAAGCAGATTTACGCAGCTCTGCACCGGTCTGGCTTTGCCCACAGCTTTGAAACCTGGCAGGGAGAGACCTTGGCAGGCGGGATCCTGGGTATTGCCCTTGGAGCGGCGTTTATCGGCGAGTCGATGTTCTACCGCATCCCCAACGGCTCGAAGGTGGCCTTGGTGAAGTTGGTGGAGCACTTACGGGAGCGGGGCTTTCGCCTATTCGACGCTCAGTTGATGAACCCGCACCTGGCCCGTTTTGGTGCCTTTCTCATGGAGGGACAAGAATACCTGAAGCTGCTGCAGCAATGCCTGGGGATCCCTTGTCGGTTCAATTAAATCTGCAATGTTACGATAGCCGCCGACAAAACATTGCAGCGGCTCTTGGTGGAAAATAGAAAGGGAATCCGTCCCGCTGTTGCAGGCGGATACATCCTGTGGTGGGCCCACACATGGGATCCGATGGGGAGGTTGCCATGAGCCAAAAGCTTCTGTTTGTCTGTCTGGGTAACATCTGTCGCTCTCCCACTGCTGAGGGCATCACCAATCACCTTTTGCGCAGCAGCGGCCATAAGGAAGCAATTATCTGCGACTCAGCAGGTACGGCAGCCTATCACATCGGCAGCCCCCCAGATAGGCGCATGCAACAAGCAGTCCGATGCTATGGCCTGGAGCTGCAGGGCAAAGCCCGCCAGATCCAACCCGCCGACCTGCGCGAGTTCGACCTGATCCTGGCTATGGATCGACAAAATTACCGCGACATTCTCAGCTTGGATCCCCAGGGAAAATATGCCGAGAAAGTGCGCCTGATGTGCAGCTATTGCCGCTCTCATTCTGACGAAGAAGTTCCGGATCCCTACTACGGGGGTGAGGCTGGATTCCATTACGTGATCGAGCTGCTCTGGGATGCCTGTAGCGGCTTGCTGGAATCCCTGGTTCCCGGGATCCAATGCCCACCGTTGCCCTCCCGTGCTTGAGAGCTTGTGTGTTTATTTATAGTCAATTCAAATGGCGATGAGACGGTAGCCAGTACAATAGCTCCGTTTGCGATAGTCATTCCGAACAAGTTTGGGACATTTGTCCTGCCTTCGATCTCTAACCGGCCAACACAAACATACCCCTTATCTGTCTCCCAAAGCAGACTAGGGGAACCTGGGATCCCCAAGTTGCTTTCCTGCAGTCTGAAACAACCATATATCCTGGCCCAGAGGGATCCTCATCTAACTTAATTGCCTCTATTTCCGATGCTGCTCCGGCAATTTGTCGGATTCATCCTCATCAGCGTTTTGTGCAGATTGGGATCCACATAACTCCAGACACCGCGCCTTTGCTTAGGTACGGGCTGAGAAGGGAACTTCCGGCTCCTCCGAGCCAACGATGTACGGGTCGTCTCCAAACGAAGTGTATTCGCTGTAGAGCTCGTCAGCAGTCATGCTGGGCCGCAAAGCCTCAATCAAAAACTCGTCGACGATACGCTTACAAGCGGCAATTGCGGCTTCGAGGGTCTCAAACTTTCCGTACTCGTACTCTTTATATTTCTCCACATAGTGGAAGTTGTCGGCAACCACCACAGTAAATGGGCGCGCTGGATCGGAGCCGGGCATGAGGTGAGGTCTAATGCTGCTGTTACTTCCGACATTATACATTTCTCTTAAGGGTTTATCAATTGTCGAAGAGAGGTTTCTAATAAAATAAGATCTTCTTGAATCGTTTGCCAGATGATGGACAAACTCACTTGAAAATACTCATGGATCACAATATTCCGCATTCCCCGCATTTCGTCCCATGGAATTTCAGGATGCGAAGCCTCCACCTCTGGTGGAATGCCGCGAACTGCTTCACCAATAATTGCAAGATTATACAAAACTGCCCCAACTGTCTTTCGATCGACTTGAAATTCATCGAACGTGATGTCTTTTATAAACTCTCGGATCTCTTCAATCGCAGCTAGCACGTCTCTTACTCTGTTCTGCCAATCTCTAGAAGGCACGAACCACCTCCCGGAGAACGGATTCTTGCAGATAGGGCTTGAGGGAGTCAGGCGTACCTAGATCAACCGGACTCTCTAAAATTTCCTCTAGATATCGTTTCAAGCGTACAAAAGTGAACAATCCAACTGGACGGTCAAACTCTACTAGCAGATCGATATCACTGTCTGTTTGCGCTTCATCCCTTGCTACTGAACCAAAGAGCATTAGAGACTTTACGCCAAAGTCCTTCAGAGTGTTCTGGTGATTTGCCAGTAATGTAAGGACTTCCTGTTTTTGCATTACCCAACCTGCAATGAAAAGAAAAGTCCATTAGGAATTATAGCTCACCTATTTCCTCTCAATTACGACTCAAACAAAGATTCATAACGCTTTGCAGGTCGCAGGCACAGTTGAGCCGAGGCACACCTTGCAGAGGACAGGGATCCCTTCCCGTTCCAGCTCCGCCTGCCGTTGCCGCAAGAGCTCCGAATCCTGCTCGTCCCAGACCCACACCTCTTTTCCCTGGGCCCGCAGCAGCCGTGCAGCCGACCAACCCGCGATCCCCAGTCCCAAAACCTGATGGCCCACGTCTATCCTCTTGGAACTTTGGCTTGCAGATCTGCATCTTACGGCTTTGGCCGCTCTCTAGAGCGCAGCGCGGGGCCTAGGGATCGGAGCGACAGAGAAAGGAGAGAACCTCGCCCATTAGACGGTTTATGGCTTGGTACTTCTCAGGGGAGGCTGAGAGGATCTCTGCTTCCGACTGCACATAGGTAGATGGCAACAGTTCGTTGCGGCAGTGGGAGACAAGCCCTTGCACCAATTCTGGCGTGGTTTCCAAGTGAAACTGGAGGCCGATCACTGAGCGTCCAAGCTGAAAGGCCTGGTTCTCACAGCCTTCGCTCTTGGCAAGGTGAATTGCACCAGGGGGCAGCTCGAAGGTTTCCCCGTGCCAGTGAAAAACCTCAATCGAAGGCGGGAAGCGAAAGGCCAGCTCGTTAGCCGGTTGGATCCCTTGCACCGGCCACCAGCCTATTTCCTTAACGGGATTTGGAAACACCCGAGCCCCCATTGCGCTGGCAATCAGTTGCGCCCCCAGGCAGATGCCCAAAATAGACTTGCCAGCCTCGATAGCATTGCGGATGAACTCTTTCTCCTGGACCAGCCAAGGAAACGTGCTTTCGTCATTGGCACTCATAGGGCCACCCATGACGATGAGCATGTCAAATTCATCCAGGCTCGGCAATCTCGTCGATTCAAAGAACCTTGTGCCTGTTACAGGGTATCCCTTGGCTCCAAGCCAAGACTCTATGTAGCCAAGACCCTCAAACGGCACATGTTGCAGGTAGTGAGCGCGCATCTCAGCTTCAAGACTAACCTCCCGGCCTAGCATAGCCCCCGTGGCTTGCCAGGCTGCCTCGCTGTCACTGCTTCTAGAATCAGGCAGTCACGTTTCCGGGGGCTGGGTTTCTTAGTGTACTTGGAGGTAGTTGATGGATCCCCTTAACTTCATCGTGCTCTTTACAGCTTATTCATTTGTTAATAAGACTACTAAAGTTGGCCTTTAAAAACTCGTCGGCATTGCTAAAAGCGTTGAAGAACAACGGTGTACCCGCAAACGAGAGAGGAGAAACTGGGCCAATGGTCATAAATGAGTACTCTCGGCTTTCAGTGTCAAAGGACGAGTGTGGGTCACGGAATAGCTGATAGAGATCAAGAGCTTTGCTACGTCCACCTACTAGCTCACTCAATGTCTTGAATTCAGCTCCCATACCTAAGCCGAAGCCAAAGAAAAGGATGCGCAGCTGCTCCAAAATCTCTCGGTGCAGGCTAGAGAGGGTCTGGCTGATGAATAGCCAGCCTACTCCGTACTTACGAGTGGTGCGTGCCGCATCAATCAAGATGCCCCGTACAGCTTTCTTCTCTTCACTCTCAGGTTCTTCACGGGGTGCAAGGCGGTGAGCTTCATCTATCAGCACCAGTGTGTTGAGACCTTGGCTTTGCCGATAGGCATATTCTGCCGCTGTGCGAATACCTTCCAATAGCCGTTTGATCACCAGCGCTTGTATCGTCTCATTCCAGAACAAGGGAGTACTTTGCGGCTGGGATTGATCTCCACCAAAAAGGGGGAGCGTATTCCAACTCGCAGCAGTTTGAGTTGCCTGTTCTATAGACAAGTCTATCACGACGAGAGGCCGCTGATTTCGATCAGAGTTAAACAGGCTGGCCAACAGCTGCTCTACTTTCTGTGCTCCTGAACGATCTTCACGAAACAG
Organism: Synechococcus sp. W55.2; assembly: GCF_047461635.1. Lineage (NCBI taxonomy): Bacteria > Bacillati > Cyanobacteriota > Cyanophyceae > Synechococcales > Synechococcaceae > Synechococcus > Synechococcus sp. W55.2. The sequence goes on from NZ_JANSHM010000005.1 coordinate 5,237, forward strand.
TTGCGTAACAGGAAGCCAAATTGTCTGATATAGGTCATTCTGATTGGCACCAGCCATCTGCTGACGGACTCGTTCCCTAGCCTCCTTCGAACCATAAAATCGCACCTGAATACGCTCTTCCTGCAAATATCCCCACGCTTTATCGAAACTCTCACGTTTGTGTAACTCGGCAAGATGTACACCGTCTTTCTGCAACTGCTCACTTATGGCCTCTGCGGCCTGACGCTGGTTTTCGACTGCTTTAACGCCAAGCCGCTGAAAGAATCCTGACTCCAAGAGGATCTGTTCAAACAAGTTCCACCGGTCCAGCACCAAATTCCTCACGCTATACACATTGGTCGGCTTTCCAAGCCTGTCCAGGACTTCTTTCATTCGCAACTGGAATGCGCCTGGAACTGCCTCACCTCTCGCCTCTTTAGCAAATTCACCCTGCGGATCAATGACCAGGAGTGCCATCCCGGGATAGCGGGCATAGGCCAGCAGGATCATCTTAGCCAGCACCGACTTTCCAGAACCGGTTTTGCCAAAAATGCCCAGATGGTAGGCTTCGCCAGCACCCTGGGGACCAGTGTCGAAATGTTTGAACCAAAGGGGCAAAAGCGGTTTTGAGCCATAGACATGCCCCAGGTAGAAAAGCTGGTCACGATAGGGCGAGAGCAATTCGGATAAAACGGCATCATTGACAAGATGAATGGGCGTGCCTGTAGCCGGGACAGTGCCCAGGATACTGGGACGGTAGCCATTGGATTCAGCAGAGAAGACGGCGCTGATCGTCATCTCCCCTGTATGGGTATCCTGGCGTTCGCTAACTGTATCCACCCGCCCACGCTGACGAATCAGGCTGCGCATGGTGGGGTCTTCGTGCCAGACATTGCGCAGTTTCACCTCAGTAATCTGTCCCAAAGCATAATGAGAAAGCCCATCCTGGTAATAGCGAAACAGGGCCAGTTCCCCCACAAGCTTCTTGCTGACGGCTCCGGCCAAGATGTCCAGCACCAATTCACTGGTAGAGGATGGTGACCCCACCACGCCAATCCGTTCCGCTGCATCCACAAGCTGATCAAGATTATTCGTTGGCATAGGATCAGGCTCCTGACTCGGTGCGATAACCATGCAGGCCTAGAAAAACCTCACTAATGTCCCCCAAATACGTCTCAGCGATATGCTGGCTGGTGACCTGCCGAAACGTAGGGATGGCCTTGGGCAAGTGCTTGACCATACGATCCGCCATGTAGAGGGGGTAGGGCTCCATGACCGCCGGTGTACCGCATTGATGACGAATGCCATGGAGCACTGTGGCCAGGCGCGCCCGATTTTCAGATACCTTCGGGTTCATCTCCACTCGAAGAGCGGGAAGCCAGGGATAAGGGCGATAATAAACGACCCGGATTTCATCCAGTAGAGCAACAATCTCCCTTGTTACGCCTTCTGCTTCTTGCTTGAGATTAGATGCGAGTGGATCCAGATTCAAGTGCCAGGGTTGAGAAGGCTGTTGGAGAACCATAGGGCCTGTGTATTCACCCGGCTCCAGCACAAAACTTAGAAGTCCGCGATCGTCGTGGGTATCAGGCCAGCCCATTTTCTGGCCAATTTCCCGTCTTGTCGTATATTTGGGTATCGCTACCCAGCAACGGTCGCTTCGAGCTGAGGCCAATACTGTTCGGTAAGCTTCCAGGAACGAGAGCACGCCCCCAAGAAAGCGGGCCGTCGTATGCAAATGTAAAGCATCCTGACTCTTGTTCAGCGCCTGATTAAAGTAAATGAGAGGGGTCGTGAGAGAGCCATCTATAAAGACAACCTCGTGCGGCGCTTGTGCTGCCAGTTCTAACTCCATACCGATCATCAGAGCACGCAGGATGGTGCCCGTTTCGGCTTCGTGCGCCTCCGTCTCTATCCAAATTCGGTGGCGAGGTTCGGGCCAGTGGCGCGTTTCTGAAGGTGGCGTCAAGCCTTCGACAGCCACAGCAGCTGCTGCAATCAGGTCGCTGGCTAACAATCGCTCAACAGCATAGGAACCATCTACACCGCAGGTTGTTGGAACAGACGTATAGGGAACCTCGGCATCGCGATGAAGCAAGCCTGCTCTCTTGAGGCCCTCTCGCCATTCCTCGCGACGAGTGCGTACTTGCTCAAAATTATCCAGCAGTTTCTGACCAAGATCCGCTGTGCGTTTGAGAGCCTCATCAACTAAAGCAGCAGGAAGTTCACCAAAGGGACGCTCTCCAGATTCCATTACAAATTACTCCATCTTTACTCTGTGGCCTTATTCTGTTCCATCAGAAGTATATTCTTGATTTCCTCTTTGCGCCAAGCCCGCCATCCATCCACTCGCCCTGCTCGCGGCAGCAGCCAGCGCTCCCGCCACCAGGCGACCAGTTCCGAGAATGGCAAATTGCGATAGATTGGTTCAGTGTCACGGCCTTCCATGTATGCTTCCAGATTGTCCACCAGGCGAAACAGAAACACTTCCCGCTTTATGCCATGGTAGAGGAGCTGATCTGAAAGACCTAGCCGTCTGAGGGCTTTCACTATTATTTGCCATTTCCGCCTTGGCCCACTACCAAAGCCACCGCGAGTCGAAATGCCTTGGTTTTCTAAAAACTCTCGGAATAGTGGGTAAAGTTCCGCTAGGTGAAAAGCTCCGTATCCTTCGGTATAGCCAATAGACTTAGCTATAAGAATTCCTTTGTAACTCAGGCGGTTATACAGGCTACTTCTTCCAAAAGCACTTGTGGTTGTAAGTGCAACTAGGTGAGGTTTTAGGATGCGCTGTTCGATTTCAGTCACACGACCCAGGTATTTGTGCCAGTAGGCTTGTCGAACCTCATTTGACGCTGCTGCCAACGCTACCAGTTTTCCACCTAGGAGACGGTTATATGGTGGCACAGCGCCCAAAGTTTGAATATCCATTGTCTGGTTAACCATCTCCGTTTTTTTGCCAGGGGGGTAGCAAAACAGACGATCGCGAGCTGGAAAACTAAGAGGCGGGGACTGCAGAGCTAACAGACCGATCAGCTTGTCATTAGCTTTGTCTATGATTAGAAACCGGGAGCGGCGCCCATATCCCTTGGAGAACGGGATAGACCAGAGTAGCCGAGCTATGCGGAAGAGGTCATGGTGCTGCTGTTTGGTAACCTCAACTAAAACCGGATCAATGCGCTCAGGTATAATCTCGTTACCGTCTGCGAAGAAGGTGAGGTATTTAGGAAGATATTGGCGAAGCCAATCTTGCCGGTTAGCGATTTCTAACTGAAGAGCAGGCCTGTGTACCCGCCGCAAGCTCTCCTTACCAAGGACAGAAGGGCATAGCTTACCTTCATCTGTTACTACGAACCCAGCTTCTTTAAGCTTAGTCAAAACAAGTTCTGCTAACTCCGCTTCACTCACCCTGGCCGATTCTCTTCTGCTTCAACAATCCTCTGCAGCCTTAACGTAGACAACGTACTGCACTGCTCCCTTGCTAAGGGTAACGTGAAAGGCTCCCACAGAGTGATCAGATCCCTCTGCCCTTACAGAGGCTCAAAGGTTATTTCGAATTGTTACAGCCTTGCCTCCGTGCCCCCAGCAGGGATCCGTTTCTCGGGTAGAACGGGAAACAGGTCATAAGGGATAATGCTTACCCGTAGGCTGTTTGCATCACCGGACGGAGAGCGACCGCATGTTTACTCTGGTTAAGCCCATCACCCGCCACGTTGCCCCTGCTGAGGTAGGGGATCGCCGCTTGATGAAGGTGGTGTATGTGGTGTTGGAGCCGCAATATCAGAGTGCCCTGACCGCAGCAGTGCAGCACATCAACGCCCACAACTCCAAGCTGGCGGTGGAGCTGTCCGGCTATCTGGTGGAGGAGCTGCGGGATCCCGCGGGCTATGAGGCTTTTCGGCGGGATCTGGAAACGGCCAATGTCTTTATTGGATCCTTGATCTTCATCGAGGACATTGCCCAGAAGGTGGTGCAGGCGGTGCAGCCCCTGCGGGAGCGGCTGGATGCGGTGGTGGTCTTCCCTTCCATGCCGGAAGTGATGCGCCTGAACAAGATGGGATCCTTTTCCATGGCGCAGCTGGGACAGTCCAAGAGCGCCATTGCCCAGTTCATGCGCAAGCGCCAGCAGGGATCCAACTTCCAGGAGGGGATGTTGAAGCTGCTGCAGACCCTGCCCAAGGTGCTGAAGTATCTGCCCTTCGACAAGGCGCAGGATGCCCGCAACTTCATGCTCAGCTTCCAGTACTGGCTGGGGGGATCCCGCGAGAACCTGGAGAACTTTTTGCTGATGCTGGCGGATCGCTACCTGCCGGGGATGCGGGATCAGGTGCAGTTTGCCGAGCCGGTCACCTATTTGGAGATGGGCATTTGGCACCCCCTGGCACCCCAGATGTTTGCCAGCCTGTCGGAGTATTTGGATTGGTACAACGCCCGCGAGGATCTGCCGCAGGACGTGAAGGATCCCTTGGCCCCCTGTGTGGGGTTGGTGTTGCAGCGCACCCACCTGGTGACGGGGGATGATGCCCACTACGTGGCCATGGTGCAAGAGCTGGAGTCGCGCGGGGCGCGGGTGGTGCCGGTGTTTGCCGGGGGTCTAGATTTCTCCAAGCCAGTGAACGAGTTTTTCTGGAATGCCCAAAAGACCACTCCGGTTGTGGATGTGGTGGTGTCGCTGACGGGATTTGCCCTGGTGGGGGGGCCGGCGCGGCAGGATCACCCCAAAGCAGTGGAAGCGCTGCAACGGCTGAATCGCCCCTACATGGTGGCGCTGCCCTTGGTGTTTCAATCGACGGAAGAATGGGCCAGCAGCGATCTGGGCCTACACCCGGTGCAGGTGGCTTTGCAGATTGCCATTCCCGAGCTGGACGGGGCCATCGATCCCATCATCCTCTCAGGGCGGGATGCGGCCACCGGCAAAGCTCACGCAATGCAGGATCGGATCGAGCTGATCGCGGCGCGGGCCATTAAATGGGCCAATTTGCGGCGCAAGCCCAAGCTGGAGAAGAAGATCGCCATCACCGTCTTCAGCTTCCCGCCGGACAAAGGCAATGTGGGGACGGCGGCCTACTTGGATGTGTTTGCCTCTATTCACCGGGTGATGCAGGCCCTGGCCCACAACGGCTATGACCTCGGCCCCGAGCTGCCCAAAACCCCGCAGGAGCTGATGGAGTCCATCCTGCACGATCCCCAGGCCCAGTACGCTAGCCCGGAGCTGAATGTGGCCGCCAAACTGTCGGTGCGGGAGTACGAGGCGCTGACACCCTACGTGAAAGCCATCGAGCAATACTGGGGGCCAGCGCCGGGGCACCTGAATACCGATGGGCAAAATCTGTTGATCTACGGCAAGCACTTTGGCAATGTGTTCATCGGGGTGCAGCCCACCTTCGGCTATGAAGGGGATCCCATGCGGCTGCTTTTTTCCAGGTCAGCCAGCCCCCACCACGGCTTTGCTGCCTACTACACCTACCTGGAGAAAGTTTGGGGGGCGGATGCGGTGTTGCACTTTGGCACCCATGGATCCCTGGAGTTTATGCCGGGCAAGCAGATCGGCATGTCGGGCGAGTGCTATCCGGATAATCTAATTGGATCCCTGCCCAACCTGTACTACTACGCCGCCAACAACCCCAGTGAGGCCACTATTGCCAAGCGGCGGGGCTACGCCTGCACCATCAGCTACCTGACGCCGCCGGCAGAAAACGCCGGCCTCTACAAGGGGCTGCAAGAGCTGCGGGAGATGATCGGCTCCTACCAAACCCTGCGGGAGGGGGCGCGGGGCATCGCCATCGTCAACGCCATCTGCGACAAGGCGCGGCTGGTGAACCTGGACAAGGATGTGGAGTTGCCCCAGGGGGACGCCGCCCAGTTGAGCTTGGAAGAGCGGGACAGGGTGGTGGGCAAGCTCTACGCCAAGCTGATGGAGATCGAGTCGCGGCTGTTGCCCTGTGGTCTGCACGTCATTGGAGCGCCCCCCACAGCAGAGGAGGCGATTGCCACCCTGGTGAGCATTGCCAGCATCGACCGCCCGGAAGAAGGGATCCTGGGTCTGCCGCGCATTCTTGCCCAAAGCCTGGGCCGGGATATCGATGAGATCTACCGCAACCGGGATCGGGGACACCTGGCGGATACGGAGCTGCTGGATCGCATCAACAAGGCCTGCCAGAAGGCGGTGGCGGCGCTGGTGCAGGAGCAGACCGACGCCCAGGGCCGGGTCGCGCGGGTGGCCAAGCTCAACTTTTTCAACATGGGCCGGCAAGCCCCCTGGTTGGCAGTCCTAAAAGAAGCGGGCTACCCCCAGGTGGATCCGGATCTTTTGAAGCCCTTGTTTGAATTTCTGGAGGAGTGCCTCAAGCAAATTACGGCAGATTATGAGCTGGGATCCCTGCTGCGGGCCTTGGAAGGGGAGTACATTTTGCCGGGGCCAGGAGGGGATCCCATCCGCAACCCCAATGTGTTGCCGACAGGGCGCAACATCCACGCTTTGGATCCCCAGTCCATCCCCACGGCAGCCGCCATCCAGTCGGCGGAGATGGTGGTGGAACGGCTGCTGGCTCGCGAGATGAGCAGTAACGGTGGCCGGTACCCGGAGACCATCTCGGTGGTGCTCTGGGGCACCGACAACATCAAGACCTATGGGGAATCCCTGGCGCAGGTGCTGTGTTTGCTGGGGGTGCGACCCAAACCCGATGCCCTGGGGCGGGTGAACAAGGTGGAGCTGATCCCCTTGGAGGAGCTGGGCCGTCCCCGAATCGATGTGGTGGTGAACTGCTCTGGGGTATTCCGGGATCTGTTTGTCAACCAGATGGATCTGATCGACCGGGCGGTGAAGCTGGCGGCCGCAGCGGTGGAGCCACCGGAGCTGAACTTTGTGCGCAAGCACGCCTTGCAGCAGGCAGAAGAGCTGGGGCTGACGTTGGAGCAGGCAGCAACGCGGGTCTTTTCCAACGCTTCCGGATCCTACTCCGCCAACATCAACCTGGCGGTGGAAAACAGCTCCTGGGAGGACGAGAGGGAGCTGCGGGAGATGTACCTATCCCGCAAGTCCTTTGCCTTTGGCTCGAATCTGCCTAACCAGCAGATGCGGCAGCTTTTTGAAGCCAGCTTGAAGACGGTGGATGTGACCTTCCAGAACCTGGACTCCTCGGAGATCAGCCTGACCGATGTCAGCCACTACTTCGACGCGGATCCCACCAAGCTGGTGCAAAGCCTGCGCCCCGACGGCAAGGCCCCCTCGGCCTACATGGCAGATACCACCACGCCCAACGCCCAGATCCGCACCCTGAGCGAAACCATCCGTCTGGACGCCCGCACCAAGCTCCTCAACCCCAAGTGGTATGAGGGGATGCTCAAGCACGGCTACGAAGGGGTACGGGAGATCGCCAAGCGGCTGGTCAACACCTCCGGCTGGTCAGCTACGGCAGGCGCGGTGGACAACTGGATCTACGAGGAAACCAACGAGACTTTCATCAAGGACGAGGCGATGCGGCAGCGCTTGATGAACCTCAATCCCCACTCCTTCCGGCGCATTGTCGGATCCCTGCTGGAGGTGCATGGGCGTGGCTACTGGCAGACTTCCCAGGCCAATATCGAGCGCCTGCAGGAGCTGTATCAGGAGATCGAGGACAGAATCGAAGGGGTGGAGTAATTAATATGGTTGTTTCAGGTTAGCGTGAGACGTCTGGGCTACTGTTCGCGCCAGCGGGACGGAGTCCTTAGACCTTACGTGAAGTCGGCAAAAGCTGCAACCATGGCCGGATCCTTGCCCAGGGCTTCTGAAGCAGCAGTGGATCCTGCCAAGTTCGTTGATTACTCTATGAATCCAGCTAATCCTGGAAATCAAGGCAAGTGGATTGCCTTTGCAGAGCTTGGCTATGATGTCAGTACACCAGAGGGAAGAAGGGTGGGATTTGCTCACATTCTGCAACAGGTTACTGCTGCTCTGCCTTGCGCCTTAGCCGGGGATCCGTTTCCAACACCCTATGGAAGCCGCTATCGAGTCAAGATTGAAATTTTGGGCCTCAATCAGAAAAAAGGCACTTTAGTGACCGTGTGGCAGGTTGATAAGGAAAGTTTAATCCCTCGTTTGGTCACCAATTGGCTAGAGGTACACAATGATGAGTAAAACCACTTCTAGAATCAAGCCATACAGTAGAGTCAAAACTGTGGCAGATGTCAAGGAGTATTTCAGCGAGACCACTATTCCTGCTGGAACTCAGGGATCCATTGTGGAATGTTACTCAGATCCCACTGAAGGCTATGCGGTTGATTTAGCGGTTCCGGATTTGAGCTTGGTAGGAGGTTTTCGATATTTTAATCTCATTCTTTTTCCCGATCAGTTTGAAGTCATAGATCCCGAAACATGAAGTATCCAATGTTGAATGGACGTTCCCTCTACCCCACCAATCCGGCCCAGCGTAAATAGCCCTCCACCAGTTGGGATCCGGCCAGAGCCGCTACCCCTCCACCCAAGGCCAGGTAGGGGCCAAAGGGGATGAGTTTTCCCAGGCGGGCCCGCCCCTTGGTCATGGCCAGCAAGCTAGCCAGCAGGCCAAACCCGGAACCCAAAAGAAGGGCCACCACCACCCCCTGCCAGCCCAACCACATGCCGATCAGGGCCAACAGCTTGCCATCTCCCCCGCCCATAGCCTCCCGCCCCAAGACCCAACGGGCCAAGAGGCCAATGCCCTCCAGCAGCCAGAGGCCCAGCACAGCTCCTGCAATCCCTTCCACCAGTGACAGGCCTGTAGCGGCCAGGGATCCGGATCCCTGGAGCCACGGCAGAGCCAGGCGGGCCAAAAGCCCCACCACTAGGCCTGAACGGGTCAGCTCCTCCGGCAGCAAAAAGGTATCCAGATCGATGAGCGCCAGGGCCAACAGCCAGCTCAACAAGATGCAGGTGAGGATCCCTTGGGCAGAAAACCCCAAAGCGCCGATGCTGAGGGCAAACAGGCCCATTGTCAACGCCTCAACGGCAGGGTAGCGCCAGCTAATCTGCGCTCCACAATGGCGGCAGCGACCGCGCAGCAACAACCAGCCTAGGATGGGAATGTTCTCCGTGGGGCCCAGCGGCGTCTTGCAGCTTGGACAATGGGATCCGGGATGGAGCAGAGAAAGACCCTGCGGCAGGCGATAGACCACCACGTTCAAGAAGCTGCCCACACAGGCCCCCAGCACCAGTACCAGCACCCAGGCCAACAGGCGCAGCTCCCAGATTCTGTTGGCGTCGGCGCTGCTCAGCCACATCATGCTCAGCCACATCATGTGAGCGTTGTGCAGTAGGGGAGAATCTCGAGCATGGCAGCCATTCCCATCGCGTCGGCAGGACGGAGTCCCTAAAGGCAGAAAAAGGAAGGATCTGCTCTGTCAGCGTAGCTCCTTGTGCCTCACCGCAGCGGCTCCAATTGCTGCAGCGGAATAAAAGTTTCCTGGGGCAGCAGGATGGGGAACTCGGAAAAGATCAGATCCCCTCGCAGGGTACGGCGGTGAATAACTACCCCCCGCGGAGGTTGCTCCAGCACTTCCGGTCGATACTGCAGATGAAATTGATAAATCTGGCGAGCCGCTTGAAGCAGAGCGCTGTCCATTGTTTTCCTTGCCAAATTCACAACTACCCTAACGACATTCCCATCGCGTCGGCGGGACGGAGTCTTTAGACCTTTTGGGATCCCCAAAGTTCTGTCTGCCATCCCTCAGACTTTTTTAGAACGGTTAAGGCTTCTGAAAAGCCGAGGATCCCCTGAGCCGAACACCTGCTGCTTCCCAAAAGACAAGTCACCCGCCCCCGCCAGCCTAAACTTAGGATATCGCCGCCGAGGACTTATGGGTCACCTCCGCCCACTCAATTCTCGATGTCTGTCCAGATGTCTGTCCAGGAATGGAGGCCATAGAGCACTCTGGAGTTGTCGGCAGCCAGCCTAAGACAGTTTGACGTCAGGGCTGGGGGAGATCAAATCTGGGCCGATGCTGTAGGAGGAGCCACGGTAACTGGGTTTGGGATTGAGCTTGTCTTGAAAGCGGGTGATGATCTGGATGGTGCGCTGTACATCCGCCGGAAAGATCACCACCAGGTCTCCGGGTTCGGCTTTCTCCAGAGCGGTTTCGATAGCAGTTGCCTCATCCAAGATTTCCTGCAGACGATCCCCTGCCTTTTCCTGTTCCCAACCCTGCCGGATTAGGGCGGCCACCTCGCCTGGTTCCCGTCCTCGCCGGTCATCATCTTCTTTGACAATGGCTCGGTCGAACATGCGCGCTGCCAAGACTCCCAGCTCTCGTAGGTCGCTGTTGCGCCGATCCCCAGGCCCGCCGATAACCCCAATTTTTCGTTGGCAATCCCAGCGCTCCAGGGTACTTTGAATGGCTTCGTAACCTGCTGGGTTGTGGGCATAGTCCACCAACACCTGGTAGCCCCCTACATCAAACAAGTTGAGGCGACCGGGGGTCTGGGCTACAGAACTGGTGAAGGTGCCCAGCGCCATGCGGATGTCGTCGATGGAAACCCCGTGCAGGAAGGCTGCCAAAGTAGCGGCCAGCACATTTTGGATCATGAAGCTGGCCTTGCCAGAGAGGGTGAGGGGAATTTTGGTTACATCTTCTATGCGCAGTTTCCAGCCCCGTTTCAAAATTGAGATGTGGCCCTCTTCATAGACAGCTGCTATGCCCCCGGAAGCAATGTGCTTTTGAATGAGGGGATTTTCCGGGTTCATGCTGAAATAGGCCACTGTCGCCTTGACATTGGCGGCCATGGCGGCCACCAGACCATCATCGGCATTCAAGACAGCGTAGCCCCGCTCGTGTACCGCTTCCACCAAGACGGATTTGACGCGGGCCATGTCTTCTAGGGTTTCGATATCCCCCAACCCCAGGTGATCTGAGGTTACGTTGAGCACCACGCCAATATCGCATTCCGGAAACCCCAGCCCCTCTCGCAAAATGCCGCCTCGCGCCGTTTCCAGCACCGCCACTTCTACGGTGGGATCCCTGAGCACCAGGCGGGCGCTGTGGGGGCCGGTCATGTCTCCCTTGGCAATTTGATGGTTTTGGATGTAAACGCCGTCGGTGGTGGTGAAGCCGACCCGCTTGCCGATGCCTTTGAGGATGTGGGCGATCAGGCGGGTGGTGGTGGTTTTGCCGTTGGTGCCGGTGACGGCCAGGATGGGGATGCGGGTGTGGCTGCCGGGGGGAAAGAGCATGTCGATGATGGGCTCAGCCACATTGCGCGGGATCCCTTCGCTGGGGGCCAGGTGCATGCGCAGGCCGGGAGAAGCGTTCACCTCGACAATGCCGCCACCGGTTTCGTTGACGGGCTGGGCAATGTCCGGGCAGATGAGGTCGATGCCCGCCACATCCAGGCCGATGATCTGAGCTGCCCGTTCGGCAATGAAGGCGTTGTAGGGATGGATGATATCGGTGCAATCGACGGCAATGCCGCCGGTGCTCAGGTTGGCCGTGGACTTGAGGGTGCAATGTTCTCCTTTGGGCAGCACTGTATCCAGGGTGTAGCCTTTGCTTTCGAGGATGCGCAGGGTCATGTCATCAACGCTGATTTGGGTCAGCACGTTTTCATGGCCAAACCCCCGCCGCGGATCCCTGTTGACTTCGTCGATCAGCTCTTGAATGGTGGAGCGGCCATCTCCCACCACATAGGCTGGGATCCGCTTGGCCACAGCCACCAGCTTGTTGTTGATCACCAGCAGTCGGTAGTCATCCCCCACCAGGTGCTTTTCCACCAACACCACATCGGAGTATTGGCTGGCGGCATCGTAGGCGATCTCGGCGGCTTCCAGGCTGGTGATGTTGACGGTGATGCCCTTGCCGTGGTTGGCGTTAAGGGGCTTGATCACCACCGGAAAGCCCCCGACATCCTCGATGGTGGCTGCCAACTCGCTGCGGCGACGCACCGTATAGCCCTTGGGCACCGGGATCCCCATGTCCTGCAGCAGTTCTTTGGTGGCCCGCTTGTCGGCGGCCAGGTCGGTAGCAATGATGCTGGTTTTTTCAGTGGTGGTGGCTTCGATGCGCTTTTGGTAGACGCCGTACCCCAGTTGCACCAGGGATCCCTTGTTGAGGCGCAGATAGGGGATCCCGCGCAGGGCGGCCTCGTCCAGCAAAGCTTGGGTGCTGGGGCCGAAGCGGACGTTCTCTCGGATCTCTCGCAACTCTTGAATGTCCAGTTCTAGGTCGCGGCGGTAGTCTTCTCCATCCACCAAAGCCTGACAGAGGTAGACTGCAGCTTTGGCCGCAAAGCGCCCGGCCTCTGCCTCTTGATACTCGAACACGACGTTGTAGGTGCCGGGGGTGGAGGTTTCGCGGGTGCGGCCAAAATCCACTTTCATGCCGGCCAGAGTCTGCAGTTCCAAGGCCACATGCTCCACCACATGGCCCATGAGGGTGCCCTCTTCCACCCGTTGCAAGAATCCCCCATAGCAGCCGCGGGAGCACTGGTGTTCCCACAGTCCCGGCAACAGGGCCTCCAACCTTTCTTTGAAACCCGGGATGGTGTTGGTGGGTCGCTCCTGCAAGTCTTCCAGATCAAGCCGCATTTGAATCAGCTTATGACGACGGATGCTCCAGTAGTTGGGGCCACTGAGAACGCGGATGGATCGGATGCGCATAGGGTCTAGGGGAAACAGCGGGGAAGGGGACAGATAACTTAGGGTCGTTTTAGGGTCGTTTTCAGGATGCCGGCGCAGGAAACTGCCAAGGACTACATCCCGCTGGCGCGACCAGCCCTAATCTACACTCCCTTTGCCAAGGTCGAGAAAGAGTATCCTTTAATACAATTCTTTCGGCAGGCGAGCAAGGTTAAGACAACGCAATGGATCCCGCTTGACCACATCGGTACAGTGGGGGGCAGACGGGTCTGCGGCACATGGAAAGAACCTATCTGCTGGGGTTGGGCTGGATCTTGGGCCTGCTGGTGCGGGCTTGGCCCCAGGCTGCCGGGTGGGGCTGGGGGATCCTGCTGGGATTGGGGCTGGCGGGATCCCTGCTGTGCCGGCGGCAACCGCGTCTGGCCCGCACTTGGCTGGCGATGGGTCTGGTGGGGTGTCTGGCTTGGAATTACCTGGGTTGGCGGCAGCCTTTTCCCGGGCCGACGGATATCAGCCTGTTGGCCCCCCAGCAGCAGATGAACTTGGTGGGCACCGTCCTCTCGGAACCTCGTCCCACCCGCAGCGAACGGCGGCAATTTTGGCTGAGAGCAGAGCAGGTGCTCAACGCCGACTCCACGGCCCGCCAGGTCAGCGGCAAGCTCTACGTCACCACCGGCCCTGAGGCCCTCCAGGACAAGGATCTCCACCCCAACCAACGGGTGCGCCTGACGGGATCCCTGTACCTTCCCAGTCCGGCCTTGAACCCGGGCAGCTTTGATTTTCAAGCCTACCTGCAGCGCCAGGGGGCTTTTGCCGGCTTCAGCGCCCGTGAGGTGATCCTGCAGCCGGGGGGAAGAGGTTGGGGGGGCTGGGTGTTGCGGCGGCGGGTGCGAGAGGCGTTCGTTGCTGGATTGGGGGAGCGGCAGGGGAATCTGTTGGCTTCCTTGGTGCTGGGATCCCGGGCCGCCCAATTGGATTTCGACTTGCAGGATGCCTTCCGGGAAATCGGCATGGCCCATGCGCTGGCCGCCTCTGGGTTTCATGTGTCGCTGTTGGTGGGGGTGGTGTTTGTCCTAACACGGCGGTTGGCGGTGCGCCTGCAGCAGGGGATCATTCTGGCAGTGCTGGGGCTTTACATTGCCCTGACGGGGTTCAGCCCTTCGGTGTTGCGGGCAGCACTGATGGGGGCAGCAGCCATGGTGGTGCTGACGGAGCCGCGCCTGCAGGGAAAAGTTAGGCTCAATCCGCTGGGCACGTTGCTGGTGGTGGCGGTGGTGTTGCTAATCTATCAGCCCATGTGGATTACGGATTTGGGGTTCCAGCTCAGCTTCGCCGCCACCCTGGGCCTGCTGGTGGGGACAGCTCCCATCGTTTCCCGCTTGGACTTTTTGCCCCCGGCAGTGGCCACCGCCTTGGCCGTTCCTCTGGCCGCCCAGATCTGGACTTTGCCGCTGCAGGTGGCCATCTTTGGCCGCATCCCCACCTATTCACTGCTGGCCAACCCGCTGCTGCTGATTCTGCTGGTGCCGCTGCTGGTGGCGGGGTTCGGGGTGGCCTTTGTGGCTTTACTCTCTCCAGGGCTGGGATCCCTGCTGGCAAGGCCCCTAGGGCTGCTTCTCACGCCTTTGATCAACTGGGTGAGCTGGATAGCCGGTTGGCCCTTCAGCTCCTACTACACCGGCGGAGTTTCTCTGCTCCAGTGCTTGCTCCTCTACGGCGCGCTGGTGGCCCTAACCTTTTGGCCGCGGTGGCGACAGGCCTTCCGCTGGCAGGGCACAGCCCTGATCATGGCCGCCATCCTCCTGGGTCCAAGGATGTGGCCGGGGCCAGCCGTTCAGATCACCGCCCTGGCCAGTGGACGAATTCCCATCCTGGCCATTCAAGCGGAAGGGCGCCACCTCTTGCTCAACAGCGGGGATCCCCGCCTGGCAGAACGCACGGTGTTGCCCTTTTTGCGGCAGCAGGGCTTGCACCGTCTGGATGGAGCGGTGGCCATGACCTCTGTCGGCTCTGCCAATGGCGGCTGGGAGATCCTGCTGTCGGCTTTCTCCAAAGGACTGCGTCCCGCCAGCGCGATTGGGCAATTTTGGGATGGGGGAGGGGCCAACGCTGCTTCCGAAAGTTACCTGCGCTCCCTCAGTGCTGTGCAAGCTGCCGGGATCCCCTATCGAGTGTTGCAGCCTGCCGACCGGATCCCGGTGTCGCAGCGGTTGAGCCTACAGGCCATCCACACCAACCCCCTGGTGTTGACTTTAGAAACAGAGGGATCCCATTGGCTGCTGCTGGGCTCTGCCGGCACCCATGTGCAAGCCGAGCTAACCGGATCCCCGCTGATGCCGGCCCAGATCGACTGGCTGTGGTGGGACGGGGGATCCCTGATTTTGGATCTCCTGGAGCGCTTTCAGGTGCAGGCGGGCATTAGCTCTGGCTCTGTCGGCGAGACGGTGGTCACCTGGTTCCGGCAGAAACAACGACCCCTCTACGTAGCCGATCGGTCTGGAGCGGTAAGCTGGTCGCGGCGGGGAGTGCAAACCTTGAGGTCACAATTGGATTGAGCAGCGCTGTAGTCTGGGGTACAAACTCGGTAGAATTCGAGCAAAAAAGCTTGCAGCTTCCCAAACAAAGTGGGAGAGAGGCTAGCAGGGCAAGGCGGCGGGGGATGTCTTAGACATGTTCAGAGTAGCTACAGAGGAATAGCTACAGAAGCCGATCCCGCATTCGTCCACAGAGGGTACCCCTACACCTGCAGCGGTTCCCTGGGACAAGCGGGCAGTCGCCAGCACATCTCCAGCCAGCTTTTTAGCTCCTCAGGTTGGCCCATGAGGCTCATTTCCACCAGCAGAATGGCGGCTCGGTCGGCGGCTCCTTTGGATCCCAGACGAATCAAGGCAGACAGGCTTTCTTCCCGCCAGCAGACGGATACCCCCTGCCGGATCAAGGCCCGGGCGGCAACGGGGATGCACGAGAGTGGCACTTGGATGTCCCGCCGCTCGTAATCGGGAATGGACAGCATGAACGGCAACCCAAATCTTTATTATGTCTTAATCTTCTTCCCTTTTCGCCTGTCCGTCACGGGTCTTTGCAAAGTATGAAGTGATCTTTTGTGAACTTTGTAGAGAACTCGACATCGTTGCGAATAGTGGGAGAGAAAGACAGGGATCCCTGTAGAAGGCTTAAAAGATAGCGGCGATTTCTCGGCCTCATTTCCCCACAGCCGCGAGAATGGCTGCATGCGCAGGAGATGGGGAGATGCGAGCAGAAGGTTGGGAAAGGCGAGTTGGTCGCTGGTTGCCCAAGGCCACCCTTGCCGGAGCCGTATTGATCCTAGTGGCGATGGGCAGGCCGCTGCGACTGGTGGGCAACGGAGAAAATATGGTGGTGTTCACCTGGGGAGGGGGGGTGAGCCCGATGGCTTTGCAGCCAGGTCTGCATTGGGTGCCGCCTTTTGTCTCGCGCACGGTTACCTTCGATGTAAAAACGCAGGCCCTCACCTGGAAGGACAACGACCCGACCGCCTACGCACCGCGGCTGGTGGCCCTTTCTCAGGATGGGCAGCAGATTGCGGCTGAGGCGACGCTGCAGTTTCGCATTGTGGACGCCCCCAAGGTCTATACGCAACTGGGGGAAAATTACCTGGATCGCATCGCCCCCATCGTCCGGTCGGTCATTCTGAATGAGACCAGCGGCTTTTCTGCCCAGGCTCTGTATTCTACCGAGCGTCCGCTGCTCCAGGGCCAAATCCGCGAACGGGTGGCTCTTCTGCTGAAGGAATACGGCATCGAGGTTTTGGATTTTCTGCTGCGGGATGTGGATTTCGATCCTGATTTCGTAGCGGCCATTGAGGCAAAAACCATTGCTGAAAATCAACTGGCGCAAAAGCAGTTCGAGATCGAGCAGGCCCGCCAAGATGCCCGCGCCATCATTTCTCAAGCGGAGGCGGAAGCCGGTCAATTGCGAGCCAAAGCACAGGCCCTCACCCAGAATCCAAAGTACCTAGAGGTGGTGAAAGCCACAGTACTGGGGTCCAGCCTGGAAACTCTGGTTACCAAATAGCAACCAGCACTTTTTCATCCTCTTTCCACGAGGAGCCGCCATGTATCCAACAGGAGAAGCACCCCAAAGCAGAGTGGGTTGGTTAACCGTAGGAGGGATCGCCGTCTTGGCGGCCCTGGGAGTGCTCCGCGCTTGCCTGTACGTCACTTTGCCCGGACATGCCACTGTAGTTTTCAATACCTTTTCCGGGCTGCAAAAGGGGCGGGTGGAACTGCCGGGGGTCATCTTCCGGATCCCGGGGATCGAGACGCCGATCACCTACACCGTGCTCACCCGCGTTTGGGAGTTTACCAACGACCCTGCCTCGGCCAATGCCATCAGCAACGCCATCACCGTGAACACCGCCGATGGACAAGCCTTTGCCATCGATGTGGCCATTGCCCTCAAGCCCAACCTCGCCACTTTGGACGAGCTGCACGCCAACATCGGCGAGAACTATCTTTCCACGGTGGTGGTGCCGGTGGTGCGCTCCAAAATCCGGGATATCTCCGCCTCTTTCGATTCGGAAGACTTTTACCGGAAAAGCCAGCGGGCTGCCATCGAACAACGAGCGCTGGACTTGATTCGCCAAGAGATGCCTACTGTCAACCGCGATGGCCAAACCCTGCCTCTGGTGCAGGTGGAGGGCCTGTTTCTGGGCAACCCCGATTTCCCACAAGCCTTAAGAGACTCGATTGAACGCAAACAGGTGGCCTCGATTACAGCACAAACGGCGGCAGTGCGGGCGCAAATTCAGGAAAAAGAGACCGAGCGGCTGCTGATCTTGGCGGCGGCCAACCAGCGGGCCATTGAGCTGAAAGGACAAGCGGCAGCGCAGAACGCGCAACTGGCGGATCTGCTGTTCTACGAGAAGCTGCAAGAGCGCATCCAAAACCCGACGGACTCGCTGCCCCCTTTGCGCATCATCCGTGTCGAGGGCGATGCCACCGTGTTTCTCAATGTGGATCCCCATCAGGCAGCCTTACAAAGAGCGCAGTAGGTTCAGCAAAGTTGCGGAGTACAGTCTTAAAAACCTGGGTGTAGAGTGTGTCTAGATACGAGGGCTGAGGGATGCCGTTTGAGTTTGTTGGCATCCTACGGCCAAGTGTTTGGACTGGGATCCCCTGTGGGGTTGCGCCGAATCCGGCTGAGGAGGAAAGCTCGTACTCGATGCAAGACTAGATTTTGGCCGCCATGAACTCCCGCCTGACTCACACCCCCTTTCCCCGTCTAAACCCGAAGCTGGCGGAGGCGGATCATGTTTTGGTGGTGGACGATCAGGCCAGCAGCCGCCTCTACATCGGTGAGCTGTTGCGGTCGGCCCACTTCCGCGTGAGCGAGGCCACCAACGGCGAAGAGGCTTTGGAGGCTGTGGAGCGGCTTCGACCAGACTTGGTGCTGTTGGATGTGCTGATGCCGAACATGAGCGGGTTCGATGTCTGCCGGCAACTGAAGGCCAATGAGCTGACCCGCCTGATCCCCGTTGTGCTGATCACTGCCCTGACCGACCGCTCCAATCGCCTGATGGGGATGCAGGTGGGGGCCGACGACATTTTGACCAAGCCCTTCGATCACGTGGAGCTGCTGGCGCGGGTACGCTCATCCATCCACCAAAAGCGTTTGAACGAAGACCTGGATCACGCCGCCAAGGTGTTGTTTGCCATTGCCCGCGCCGTGGAAAGTCGGGATCCCACCACGGGTGACCATTGCGAACGCTTGGTGGCCATGGGGGAACAGTTTGGCCGTTACTTGGGGCTGTCTCGTCAACAGATCAAGGCCCTGCGCTGGGGCGGCTACCTGCACGACATCGGCAAAGTCGGGATCCCGGATGCGATTTTGTGCAAGCAGGGCAAGCATACCCCGGAAGAATGGGAGATCATGAAATCCCATGTGTTGATCGGCGAAGACATTTGTCGGGGCTTGCGCACCATGCAGGATGTGCTGCCGATCATCCGCCACCACCACGAGCGTTGGGATGGCAGCGGCTACCCGGATGGGCTGGCAGGCGAAGAGATTCCCCTGTTGGCCCGCGTCTTTCAGGTGATCGACATTTTCGACGCTCTGACCTCTCCTCGCCCCTACAAACCGGCCCTGACCGCCGAACAGGCCCTGGAAGTGCTGCGGGAGGAAACCCGCAAGGGCTGGCGGGATCCGAACTTGGTGCGCGAGTTTTGTGACTTTATGTTTGTCACCGCCTTTAATTTGGTGGAGGCGGGATAGGGTCTGGAGGGCCGGGCCAGTCTGGAGAGGCGGCTTTTGGGGTTTGAGCGGCAACGATTACCCCGGCTACACGGATCCCGGCAGCGGCCAACACCTGCTGGGCGGCTTGAACGGTAGAGCCGGTGGTGTAGATGTCGTCCACCAGAAGAACCGGTGTGGCTGGAGCATGTTTCAGGGCAAAGGCCCCGGCCAAGTTGTGCTGTCGTTGCAGCGGGTTGAGCTCATGTTGAGCCGCTGTGGCCCGCACCCGCACCAGAGCCTCAGGCCAATGTCTCAGACCTGTCCGCTGGCAAAAGGCTTGGCTGATCAAGGCGGCTTGGTTGTAGCCCCGTTGCCGCAGGCGCTCCGCATGAAGCGGGATGGGCACCACCGTATAGTCCAAGCCATAGGCCCTACGGGAGCCTGAAGACGGCTGTCGGCTTTCCACCCAGCGGGATCCCAGCCATTCTCCCAAAACCGAGCCAATGCGCCGTTGTCCTTCGTACTTCAGGCAGTAGATGGCCCTGCGCAGCGCCCCCCGGTGGATCCCCCAAGCATAAAGCGGCCAAGGATCAGTGGTGACTGGCCAGGTGGCGAGGCGTTCCGCCTGCAACCGCCTTTGACAGTCTTGACAGAACACGGCCTTGGCAGGGCGCCGGCAAAGCGGACATGGAGGCACAATCCACCAATCTAACCAGCCCATCGTCTGCTAGGGATCCTTTCTGGTGTGCAGAGTCTCCTAAAAAGCTGAGGCAAGGGGGGAACGAGGCCGAAATTCAGACTCGGCCAGGCTAACAGCCCAGCAGTCCATCCCCAAGTTGACGCTGGGATCCCGCCTTGCTAGGATTCAATATCGCCGGATAATTCAACCGGATAATTTAAAATTTGAGCCGTGACCTTCTCTGCCAGCCCATGCCCACCATTCAGCAACTGATCCGTGAGGAGCGCAGCGTTGCCGCTCGCAAGACCAAGTCCCCTGCCCTGAAGGCTTGTCCACAGCGGCGGGGGGTTTGCACCCGAGTGTACACGACAACGCCCAAAAAGCCCAACTCAGCGCTGCGAAAAGTGGCTCGCGTTCGCCTCACCTCTGGCTTTGAGGTCACCGCTTACATTCCCGGCATCGGCCACAACCTGCAGGAGCACTCTGTGGTCATGATTCGCGGTGGGCGGGTTAAGGATTTGCCCGGCGTGCGTTACCACATTATCCGGGGCACCCTCGACGCTGCAGGGGTCAAAGACCGCAAACAAGGCCGCTCCAAATACGGGGCGAAACGGCCCAAGCCGGGCCAAGCTCCAGCCGCCGCTGGCAAGAAAAAATAGCTTTGCCCTCACCCTCAACCCTCCATATCCCACTCGTCATCTTTCTTTCTGCCATCCCCATCTGAACAAGCAACCCAGCTCCTATGTCTCGCCGCAACCGTGCCCCTCGTCGTGATGTGCCCCCGGATCCCAAGTATGGGAGCCGTCTGGTTACCATGCTGATCCGCAAGTTGATGATGAGGGGTAAGGCATCCCTGGCTGCCAGGATCCTCTATGAAGCTCTGGACATTGTGCGGGAGCGCACTGGCCAAGACCCACTGCCCTTGCTGGAAAATGCTGTTCGCAACGCCACCCCACTGGTGGAGGTGAAAGCCCGCCGGGTGGGCGGAGCCACTTATCAGGTGCCTGTGGAGGTGAGAGGAGAACGGGGCACTTCCCTAGCGCTGCGCTGGTTGGTGACCTTTTCGCGCACTCGTCCAGGTCGCACCATGGCCGCCAAGTTGGCCAATGAGCTGATCGATGCAGCCAACGAAACCGGCAGCGCCATTCGACGGCGGGAAGAGGTGCATCGCATGGCCGAGGCCAACAAGGCCTTTGCCCACTACCGCTACTGAACTAGCCTGGCGGGGCAGTGGAGACTTTTGGGATCCCTGTTCTGCCCAGCCCGAGTTCCAGCGAGGTGGAGAAAAATCGGCAAAAAAGATTAGAATTGTAAAGGATTTTTTAGTTTGCCCAAGTCGCAGGGCGACGAGGATTGGGAGGTTGACGTGGCACGCACAGTTCCCCTAGAACGAGTCCGAAACATCGGCATCGCGGCTCACATCGATGCTGGCAAGACCACGACCACAGAGCGGATTCTCTTCTACTCCGGTCTGGTGCACAAAATTGGCGAAGTTCACGACGGAACTGCGGTCACCGATTGGATGGCCCAGGAGCGGGAGCGGGGCATCACCATCACCGCTGCGGCCATCACCACCCGTTGGACTAAGCGGGATCCCGCAAATCCTTCCCAGCCCCTCTCCGGCGCACCGGAGTACACCATCAACATCATCGATACTCCTGGGCACGTCGATTTCACCATTGAAGTTGAGCGCTCCATGCGGGTGCTGGATGGGGTGATCGCCGTCTTTGACTCGGTGGGCGGCGTGCAGCCTCAGTCTGAGACCGTCTGGCGGCAAGCCAATCGTTACAATGTGCCCCGCATTGCCTTCGTCAACAAAATGGATCGCATGGGGGCCAATTTCCTCAAGGTTTACAACCAGATCCGGGAGCGCCTCAAGGCCAATGCTGTGCCCATCCAACTGCCCATCGGTGCCGAAGACGGGTTTTGCGGCATTGTTGACTTGGTGCGGATGCAAGCCCGCATTTATATGGATGAGATCGGCAAAGACATTCGTCCGGCCCCCATCCCTGAGGAGATGAAAGATCTCGTGGCAGAGTATCGGGCCAAGCTGGTGGAAGCAGTGGCCGAGACGGACGAAGCTCTGATGGAAAAGTACTTCGCCGAAGAAGATCTGAGCGAAGCCGACTTGATGGCGGGTCTGCGCAAAGGCACGATCAGCGGCCAAATTGTGCCCATGCTGTGTGGCTCTGCCTTCAAGAACAAGGGAGTCCAGATGCTGCTGGATGCGGTGGTGGATTACCTGCCCTCGCCTGTGGATATTCCGGCCATCAAGGGGGTGCTGCCAGATGGCTCAGAAGTGTCCCGCCGTGCCAGCGACGATGAGCCCTTCTCCGCCCTGGCCTTCAAGTTGATGAGTGATAAGTACGGGGATCTCACCTTTATTCGCGTCTACTCGGGGGTGTTGACCAAAGGTACTTATGTGCTCAACTCCACCAAGAACAAGAAGGAGCGAATTTCGCGGTTGGTGGTGCTGAAGGCCGATGAACGCTTGGACGTGGATGAGCTGCGGGCAGGAGATCTGGGAGCTGTGGTGGGCCTCAAGGACACCATCACCGGAGACACCCTCTGCGACGAAAATGCGCCGGTGATCCTGGAGTCTCTGTTTATCCCAGAGCCGGTGATCTCAGTAGCGGTAGAACCCAAAACCAAAGCCGATATCGATAAGCTCTCCAAGGCCCTGCAGGCCCTGGCCAAGGAGGATCCCACCTTCCGCGTGTCTGTGGATCCCGAGACCAATCAAACCATCATCTCTGGGATGGGCGAGCTGCACCTGGAGATCTTGGTGGATCGGATGCTGCGGGAGTTCAACGTAGAAGCCAATGTTGGTAACCCACAGGTGGCCTACCGCGAAACCATTCGCAAGCCGGTTAGCCGCGTGGAAGGCAAGTTTGTTCGCCAGAGTGGTGGCCGCGGCCAGTACGGCCATGTGGTTATCGACCTAGAGCCGGCGGAGCCAGGTACAGGATTTGAGTTCGTTTCCAAGATTGTGGGTGGCGTTGTGCCCAAAGAATACATTGGGCCAGCCGAGCAAGGGATCCGAGAAGCCTGCGAATCCGGTGTGCTAGCGGGCTATCCCCTGATTGACATCCGCGCCACCCTGGTGGATGGCTCCTACCACGAGGTGGACTCCAGCGAAATGGCCTTCAAGATCGCCGGTTCGATGGCTCTGAAGGAGGCCGCTCGCAGGGCAAGCCCTACCCTGCTGGAGCCGATGATGAAGGTCGAGGTGGAAGTCCCTGAAGCCTTTGTGGGGGATGTCATCGGGGACATCAACGCCCGCCGCGGCCAGATGGAGGGGATGAATACAGAAGGCGGCATTACCAAAGTCAATGCCAAAGTTCCCTTGGCGGAGATGTTTGGCTATGCCACCGACATTCGCTCCAAGACCCAGGGTCGAGGCACCTTCACGATGGAGTTCAGCCACTACGAGGAAGTTCCTCGCAGTATCGCCGAAGCCATCATTGCCAAAAACAAAGGAAATGAGTAGCTGACTGAAACCAAAAAGGAAGTGATGATTCATGGCACGCGCTAAGTTTGAACGCACCAAACCCCATGTCAACGTTGGCACCATCGGCCATGTTGACCACGGCAAGACCACCCTGACGTCTGCCATCACCACCACCTTGGCTGCTTTGGGTCAGGCCACAGCCAAAAGGTACGATGAGATCGACGCAGCGCCAGAGGAAAAAGCTCGCGGCATTACCATCAACACCGCCCACGTCGAGTATCAGACTGCCAACCGTCACTACGCCCACGTGGATTGTCCCGGCCACGCCGACTACGTGAAGAACATGATCACAGGCGCGGCTCAGATGGATGGGGCCATCTTGGTGGTGTCTGCAGCTGATGGTCCCATGCCCCAAACACGGGAACACATCCTGTTGGCCCGTCAGGTAGGGGTGCCCAGCTTGGTGGTCTTTCTGAACAAGGCAGACATGGTGGACGATCCAGAGCTGCTGGAGTTGGTGGAGCTGGAAGTGCGGGAGCTTCTCTCCAAATACGACTTCCCCGGCGACGACGTTCCCATCATCAGAGGATCGGCGCTGAAAGCCCTAGAAAGAATGACCGCCAACCCCAAAACCCAGCGGGGCGAAGATCCTTGGGTGGACAAAATTTATGAGCTGATGGATGCGGTGGACTCCTACATTCCCACGCCTGAGCGGGATGTGGACAAGCCCTTCCTGATGGCTGTGGAGGATGTCTTCTCGATTACTGGTCGGGGCACGGTGGCCACGGGCCGGATCGAGCGGGGCCGCATCAAAGTGGGCGAAACGGTGGAATTGGTGGGCCTGCGGGAAACTCGCTCCACCACTGTTACTGGCCTGGAAATGTTCCAAAAAACCCTCGATGAGGGGATCGCCGGCGACAACGTTGGTGTGCTGTTGCGCGGCATTCAGAAGAACGAAGTGGAGCGTGGCATGGTGCTGGCCAAGCCCAAGACCATTACTCCCCACACCAACTTCGAGTCTGAGGTGTATGTCCTCAAGAAAGAGGAGGGAGGTCGCCACACGCCCTTCTTTGCCGGCTATCGTCCTCAGTTCTATGTGCGCACCACCGATGTAACCGGCACCATCTCTTCCTTCACGGCTGATGACGGATCCCAGCCAGAGATGGTGATGCCTGGTGACCGCGTTAAGATGACGGTGGAGCTGATCCAGCCCATCGCCATTGAGCAGGGGATGCGCTTTGCTATCCGCGAGGGTGGCCGTACTATCGGAGCGGGTGTTGTCTCCAAGATCCTGAAGTAAGCTGCTTTTTCCTGGCAGGGATTGAGTGCCGACGGCCCCAGACCAACTCAGTTGCGATAGTGGCGCGGAGCACTTTCCCTGCCA
Organism: Synechococcus sp. W55.2; assembly: GCF_047461635.1. NCBI lineage: Bacteria > Bacillati > Cyanobacteriota > Cyanophyceae > Synechococcales > Synechococcaceae > Synechococcus > Synechococcus sp. W55.2. Next base: position 29,530 of record NZ_JANSHM010000005.1, read on the forward strand.
GCTTTTTTGAGTCCCCCTTTTTCTGGATTGCTCTCCGGCCATGCCTACCTTGACTCAACAGAAAATTCGTATCCGCCTGAAGGCTTACGATCATCGGCTGCTGGATACTTCCTGCGACAAAATCGTGGATACGGCTCGTCGTACCGACGCCGTGCCGGTTGGCCCGATTCCTTTGCCTACTCGGCGCCGCATCTACTGTGTGCTGCGCTCCCCCCACACCGACAAGGACTCGCGGGAACATTTTGAAACCCGCACCCACCGGCGCATTATCGACATCTATTCCCCCTCTTCCAAAACCATCGATGCTCTCATGAAGCTGGATCTGCCGGCAGGGGTAGATATCGAGGTGAAGCTGTGATGGATCTGCAGGGATCCCCCGCTTTCGCAGTCATTTCGTAGAGCTTGGATGAGGGCAGCAGCGGGTGACAACATCGGTTGATCCGGTCGATCGCGATAGTGGTGCAGACCCCTCTCAGGGGTTGGCAACTCCAGGAGCGGCCCAATCCCCCATCCCGGTTTTGGTGGTGGGTGCCCTGGGCAAAATGGGGCGAGAGGTGGTGCGAGCCGTTGCCCAGACGCCCGACATGACCCTGGTGGGGGCGGTGGCCCGCTCGCAATTGGGCTCGGACATTGGCGAGGTGCTGGGCCTGGGATCCCTGAGGGTGGAGATTACCGACGACCTGCCGGGGCAGTTGCTGAGGTTGTCGCAGCGCAGCAACCGCGGCGTGATGGTGGATTTTACCCATCCTCGGTCGGCCTTTGAACATGTTCGCTCGGCCATTGCCTTTGGCGTACGCCCGGTGGTGGGGACGACGGGCCTGACGCCGGAGCAGGTGGAGCGGCTGCGGGATCTGGCGGACAAGTCGGGTGTGGGCTGTTTAATCGCGCCCAATTTCGCCATCGGCATGATTTTGCTGCAGCAGATGGCGCTGCAGGCGGCCCAGTATTTTGACCATGTCGAGATCATCGAGCTGCACCACAACCGCAAAGCGGATGCCCCCAGCGGCACGGCTCTGCAGACGGCCCAACGGCTGGGACAATTGGGCAAAACCTTTAACCCGCCCGTTCGCGACAGCGGGACGGAGTCCTCAGTGGAAGAAAAAGAGCTGATCCCCGGTGCGCGGGGAGGGCTCTCTGGCCCCAACATTCCCATTCACAGCGTTCGTCTGCCGGGGTTGATTGCCCACCAGGAGGTCATCTTTGGTGGGATGGGGCAAACCCTCACCTTGAGACACGACACCACCGATCGGATAGCTTTTATGCCGGGGGTGATCCTGGGGATCCGCAAGGTGCTGCAGCTTCAAGGTTTGGTCTACGGGCTGGAGCAGGTCTTGAGCTAGTGGGTCAGGGGAGGGATCCCGGCCTCATCCAGGATGCGGGGGATGAGGTGCTCGGCTTTGACGGCCATCAGATGCACCCCGTGGCAGATTTGGCGGGCCTGCCGCACCTGTTCGGCGGCAATGCGGATCCCTTCTTCGAGGGGGTGGGCGGCGTTGGCCAGCCGCTGGATAATCCCGTCTGGGATCTTCACTCCTGGCAGGTTGCGGTTGATAAACTCGGCATTTTTGGCCGATTTGAGCAAAAAGATGCCGGCCAAAATGGGCTTGCCGGCGGGACGGCCCAACTTATCCATGAAGCGCTCCAGCTGCTCAAAGTCGGTAACCATCTGGCTCTGGAAAAATTGGGCCCCGTTTTCCAGCTTGCGGTGGAAGCGCCGCTCCAGGCCGGAAAAGCTGCCCGATTGGGGTTCCACCGCTGCCCCTGCCAACAGATGCGTGCCCCCATCCGGGAGAGGTTTGCCATTGCAATCGAGGCCGTTGTTCAGCCGTTGGATAAGCTGCAGCAGGCGCACCGATTCCAGATCGAACACGGCGCGGGCATCGGGGCAATCGCCGATGTGGATGGGATCCCCGGTGAGGGCCAACACATTGCGCAGGCCAAGGGCTGAGGCCCCCAACAGATCCCCTTGCAGGGCCAGACGGTTGCGATCTCGACAGGCCAACTGCAGGATCGGTTCAACACCCGCCTGATGCAACAGCACCGAGGCCGCCAACGGGCTCATGCGGGCCATGGCTCGGTTGGAGTCCGTGATGTTGATGGCATGCACCCGCCCCTTGAGCTGCTGGGCCAGAGACAGCAGGGTGCTGGTGTCGGATCCCTTGGGGGGGGTAATCTCGGCGGTGAGCAGAAATTCCCCCTGCTGGATGGCCTGGGCGAAGCGGGACAGGGGAGGTGATGAGGGGATCAGGGCCACAATTCCTGAAGGAAAGGTAAAACGGCTGGCTTATTATCGACTTTTCCGGGAGGTTTTTCCAGACAGGGCGCCCTTTCTCAGAGCTTGGGCGAGGGAAGGGGGCTGGGCGGGAGTTGCACCCGCATTTCCCCCAGCCATATCTTGGGATCCCCCTGTTGCAGATGCTGCCGCCAATCCTGTGCTGCTGCAGGAGGGATCCCGTCCGGGCTTAAAGTCCAGCTCCAGCCGATCACCTGAGGCCAGCGCTGCGCCTCCAGACCTTCCAGCAGCGGTTGAGAGGTTGCTGAGCCCGGAGCCGGCCCGCGGATCACCACAGGCACTTCCGGGTTGAGGGCCTCAAGGCGGCGGTACAGCGGTTCAAAAGCGGCGGGATCCCCCGTTACCTGTAGGCTCAGCCAGTCCATCTCAGGGAACCGAGCCCAGGTGGACACGGCCTTGGCATCTTCTCCGTCCAGCTCCACCACCCAGAGCAAATTGGCCGGGGACTCCGTCCCGCTAACGCGAACAGAGCGCAGGGTTTGCATCAGGTGTTGGTAAGCCCGTTGTTGCAGCGAGGACTCCGTCCCACCAAAGGGCTCCCCACCGCTACCGCGAGCGCGTTCGGGATCCCCGTCGCCAACAACGACGGCCAGGATGATGGGGGTGGCAAAGCGCTGGATCCCGCGGGCCCAAGAGCGCAAGGTCTCATCGTGATCCCCATTGGCCAAGGCAGAAAGTTGGGCTGGATCTAGCCGCAGGCGCAGGTAGGGGACTGAGCCGCTTTCCCGCAGGCGACTGGCCAACTGCTGTGGAAAGTCCTGGCGGGGATCCCAGAGGTGATCCACGGCTGCCCAGGCGGGGGGTTGACCGATAGCCTGGCGATAGGCGAGGAGTTGATCCCAAGTGGGAATGCCCGGCCAAGCGACCCCGTGATACAGCCGACCCGGAGGTGGCGGCAGCGGCCTACCCCGCAGAAAGGGGGCGGAATCGGGTGGGATTGGCGAGGTGAGAACAACCTCCAGCCGCAGCGGCGGCAAGACCTCACCGGCAGGGGGATGCGGCAGGGAGAAAGGGAGGATCCAACTGCGCTCCTGGAACTGGCCTCGGATGATCTGCTGAGGGTGAAAGTCCTGGGGAGGTGGCAGCGGTTCCAGCGGGTCTTCCCCCCAGAAAGCCCGTTGGATTACCAAGCGCACCCCTGCGCCGGGGTGAATCAGAGGCGTGGTGGTATCCAGGTGAAAGCTACCCCTGAGGCGGGTGGACGTCTCATTGGGCTCAACCCGGAAGGAGAAGGTGAGCTGGTCAGATCGGTAGGTGCCTGGAGCGGGGGAAGCAGTGGGGGGCGGGGATCCCGGCTGCCATCGGAGGCTTTCGCAGTCGGTGCAGGGAAAAATGGCCTGCGGATGGAGAGAGACAGAAGCCTCGCGGGCAGATTGCAATTGCTGGGGGCTGATGACAAAGCTGGCCCAAAGGTGTTTCAGACGGGGCTCCCGACCAGGCTGAATATCGGAAAAGGATCGGCCTTCGGGAGTGGCCGTGCGGGTGCCGGCAGCCGTGCCGTCCAGAGGCACCGTGGAAACCGGGTCGCCAGCACAGCCCCCCAAAAAACCAACCGACAAAATCAGCAGCAGCGCCCAGCCGCAAGTGCTCCGCACCGCTACCGCGACCCAGGGGTCGAGTTTGCAGTTGGATGGCTGGATCATGATCTCACCTCAATACACCACTCCTGCCCGGCTACCGAAGGGAGTCGATGCCGCTCTCGTCTTGTGGACGGTGCGGTTCCCGACGGGGCACCAACGCAAACGGCCAGCAAGATCCCTTTCCCTCCGGTTGCTAGAGGGATCCTCGCCCAGAGGCACATCCTTTGAGATTGATCCCGATCACACCCATTGCTGAACGGGAAAGGTCTCCGTCCTGCCCAGGCGAACTATCCCTGCGGCACGGTTGCGACTTCTGGGTAAATGGTCAGGATCCCTTCGTAGAGGATTTGGCCGGGCTGCACCTCCAAGCGGTCAATGCGCACGCCCGGATCCAACTGAATGGGGAAATCGGCCAGGCCAGGGATGGGGATCTCTTGGCCTTCGCTCACCCAAAGGGGATTGACCAGCCGCAACCGGTTGGGGCCTTGGGCTTCTAGGCCGGTCAGCACCGTCACCGGCGCTCCCACCCCTTCCGGAGTGGTTAAGTTGGCCTGGATGCGCAGCCGACCCTGTTCCAGCGTGACCTGAGGCTGGCGGATGAGAAAGGGCACCACTTGGCCCCCAACGGGCAACTGCACCTGGGCCTGGGCCAGTTGGGCTTGGATGAGGGGAGCCTGAAGGGTGCGGTTCAGGTCTTCCTCGGTGAGGCGCAAGCTCACCTGCACCGGCACAGGGGCCAATAGCCGCAGCGGGCTCCGTCCCTGGATGGCTTCGCCCACATTGAGGCGAATATCCTGGCCCTGCAGCCGCAGATGGCTGACCTGAAAGCCTTGATAGCTGAGGTTGTCTCCCGACACCTGGGCCTGAGGGATCTGCCCATTCAAAATCTGGGCGTCAGAGCCGACAATTTGCACTTGCAGGTTATCGACCCTCTGCACCTCAGAACGGATCCAAGCGGCCACCAAGGGGCTGAGAAGGGATCCGGCAATCTGGGCAAATCCGGGGGGCCAAGGCCAAAACATGGTGGGTAGGCTGAGCAGCAGAGCAAACCCCAGCCGCTGCCCCGCTTGCGAAAGCCGTTGGCGGCGACAGGCTGCCGATTGGGCTTCGAGAGGAGACGGATCTGGAGCAGGCCGATGGCAAGACGTGAGCAGCACTGGATACCTCAGGAGCAACGACAAGCGATGGTTTCCACCCGAACTACAACCAGACTAGGGCAGGACTTCTCTGCCGAACAGAGGGATCCCCCGCACACTTGGAGAGGCTATCCATCCGTCAACTGCCACCAAAGATACCCCAGCCGCAGGTAGTGAAGCCGTAGCCAGGGCAAAGGGAAAGCGCGGGGCGGCTGGCGAAACAGAGCGCTCATCTGAGAAGGGATCCCGGCAATCTCCTGGGCCAGCATTTTGCCCGCCCACACTGCTGTGGCCACACCGCTGCCGTGATAGGCCAAGCCGTACCACAGGCTGGGATCCGCCGGCGAAGGGCCGATGTGGGGGTGAAACTGTCGAGAAAGGCAGACCAGTCCATTCCAGGCGTACTCGATCTCCACCCCTTCCCAGGCGGGGAAAAGACGATAGAGCTGTCGAGTCATCCAAGTGCGCAACTGCCGTCGCTCCGTCGGGGTATCGCGGGTGCCACCCCGTCCCCCAAACAGCAGGCGCCCATCCGGCAGCAGACGGTAATAGAACAGCAGCCGCCGCATGTCGTAGAGCGGCGTCGGATCCCACCACCCTTGCGCTTTCTGCTCCTGAGGCGTCAGAGGTCGGGTGACCAGGATGTTGGACAGTGCCGGCAGCAGGGATCCCGCCAGTTGGGGATACAGGGCCTCTGGGGTGTAGCCGTTGGTGGCGATGACCAAGTGTCGAGCGCGCACCGTTCCCCCTGGCGTGTGGCAGCAGTGTTGGGATCCCACCTTTTCCCAGGCCGTGACCGGACTGCCGCTGTACAGCTTCGCCCCCCACCGGTGGGCCGCTTGGGCCAGTCCTTGGGTGAGCTTGAGGGGGTTGAGGCCAAACCCCACCCCAATGTGCAAAGCGCCGTGGTTCTCTTGGCTGTTGAAGCCGCGTTCCCGCAGCTCTTTGGGGTTGAGGAGCTGGGCCGGGTAGCCCGCCACCTGAGTATAGATCAGGTACTCGGCCTCCAATTCCGACCATGCCTGTGGACGATGGGCCACTGCATAGCAGCCCTGTCCCTGAGCCTCTAGGGAGAAGCCCTCGCTGGCCGCCAGCTCCCGAACGGTTTCCACTGCCTGCCATTGATCCCGGTAGTAGCGCTCTGTCTCTGCCAGGCCCACCCGCCGCACCATCTGGGCGTGGGTGAGGTGGCTCGCCCCCACCCCGCAAAAGCCGCCATTGCGCCCCGAGGCCCCCCAACCCAGGGATCCCGCCTCCAGCAGGCAGGCAGAAATGCCATGGTCGCGGGCCAGGTGCAGAGCCGTCGATAGCCCCGTCAATCCTCCCCCCACAATGACCACCTCCGCGCCCACCTGCGCTTGCAAAGGTGCCGGATGCCGCCAACCGGGATCTGCTATCGTGCTGTCCCAGTAGCTGCCGACCGGGCAGGCAGGATCGTAGGTGCTGGCAGGATAAAGGCCCTTTCTCATACGAGCAATGGGAAGAACATCTTGCTGGGCAACGCCGAAGTGCTCGGTACCGCTGAGGCGACCGGTCGCAGGACAAGTGCTGAAGGGGATCCCCTCACTCCTGGGCAACGCTGTCGCAACCGGCAGCAGCGGCCTCCATATCGGCAGGGGTATTGCAGTCCAGGAAGATCTCAGGAGTGTAGAGCTCCACCTCCTGTACCCGCCTGCCCAGATCCTGCAACAACCGGCGCAGGCCCAGGGTTTCTTCTCGGAGATCCAACAGCTTTTCCCGCAAGCGCCTGTCGATCAGGGTAGGGTGCCCCCGTCGCCCTCGATGCACCGGCACAGTAACCCAAGCGCGATGGCGCAGATGGTACTCCAGCAAGCTGTGGTAGATCCACGCCGGGCGCGGCTGATCCACCGCCGAAATGGCCAGCACCTGAAAATCGGCAGGGATCCCTTCCACCCCTACCCGAATGGAGTGGGTCTTGCCCAGCTCAGGAGCCGGATTGACCAGCACCTCTGCCCCTGCCAAGTGGGGTTGGGCTGCCGCCAAATGCTGGGATCCCAGCACCACCCAGGGTTGAAACCCCGCCTGTCGCCACTGAAAAATCTGGTAAGAGAGCAGGGTTTGCCCGTCTTTCCAGGGCAGAAAGGCTTTCGGCTCTCCCATCCGCGTGGAAAACCCAGCCGCCAAGATCAGCGCATGCAGCTTCGGCTCATTTGCCAAGGAGCTTCACCAGCAGAATGCCAAACAAATATAGAAACGTCACAGCCCCGGCCAAAAGGCTCTGGGTGAGGGGATCCGTCGAAGGGGTGAGAATGGCCCCCGCCACCACCGCGCCCAGAACCACGTAGCGCCAGCCCTTGAACATCTGCTCGGCAGTCACCAGACCCAATCCTCCCAGCAGCGCCTGCAAAATCGGCACCTGAAAGGCCAGGCCGGTACTGAACAACAGCAGCAGCACAAACTCAAAGTAGCGGTCGATGGACCAAGCCTGATCCACCACCCCTTCGCCGTAGCGAATGAAAAAGTTGAGCGCCGCCGGAATGAGGAGATAGTAGGCAAAGACCAAGCCGGCCACAAACAGAAGGCTCGATCCCAGCACCACCGGCCCCAGCAGCTTGCGCTCCTTCACGCTCAGCCCCGGCAAGACGAAGCGGGCAATTTGGTAGAGCAAAAAGGGTGTGGCCAGCAATAGCCCCGAGTAGGCCGCCACCTTCACAGAAACGAAAAAATACTCCCCCGGCGCCAGTTGCAAAAAGGTAACCCCCTGCGCGGGCACCTCCAGCAGGGCGACAATGCGATTCACCACGGCAAAGCAGGCGATGATGCAGATCGCCACCGCGATCACGCTGGCCAACAGGCGGCTGCGCAGCTCTTCCAAGTGCTCCATCAAGGTCATCTCGACCTCGTAGGGAAACTCCGGATCCCGCACCCGACCAGGCTCAGGGGCCGCCGCGGCTTGCTCCGGGGACTCGGTCTCAGAGGCAAGGGTCATGGGCCAAGGTGTAACGAGACGTTCCCCGCTATCTTAGCGCTGCCCCCTCTCCAGGGAAAAGCACTTGTCGAGCCGCTATAGGGGGATGTAGCCCTGGCCTGTTAAGGGGATCCCGGGGCCTAAGCAGAGGGGACGGGGAAGGGGAGTGGCTGCAATTTCTAGCGCTTGCCCAAGCCCAGCGCCTTTTCCACCTGCTGGGCGGCGTAAGCCATGGCAAAGCAGCAGATAAAGTAGATCAGGCCGATAAAAAACAGCACTTCCCGCTGGGTGCCCAGCCAGTTGGGGTTGGTGAACACCACGCGCCCCGCCTGCAGCAGGTCGATGAGGCCGACAATGAACACCAGTGACGTGTCTTTGAAGAGGGTGAGGAACTCGTTCACCAGCGCCGGAACGGCTGCCCGCAGTGCCTGGGGCAAAATCACCAAAGCGGTCACTTGAAAGGGGTTCAAGCCCAGCGCCCGTGCCGCCTCCAGCTGGCCCAGCGGGATCGACTGCAGGCCGCCCCGCACGTCCTCGGCCACGTACACGGCTGTAAACAAGATGAAGGCCACCTCCGCCCGGATGATCAGGTTGACGCTGATCCCTCCCAGAAAGAAGGGCACCAACAGCCAGGCGGCAAACAGAATGGTGGTCAGAGGCACCCCCCGCACCAGCTCGATCACCAGCGTGCAGAAGATCCGGATTACCGGCAACGCCCGATTGGCCCGGCCCAACGCCAGCAACACCCCGATGGGAAAGCCGATGATCATGGCGGCTGCCGCCAAGATCAAGGTCAGCAGCAGTCCAGACAGTTGCTCAGCCCGCACTGCCGGCCAATTGGGGCCCAGGTCGCCCAGCAGCAGCTGCAGACAGAGGGGCAAGATCAAGGCCCAAACCCAGATGGAAGCCAGCCGCCAGGATTCCCGTCCGCGACTGAGGGCAATAGCGGCAAAAGTCGCTCCAGAGCAAACCGCCAGCCACCCCTGCGACTGGGTTCCCAAAGGCAGGAACGCGGCCAAGCCCATAGCAGCTCCCAAGAGAATGAGGTAGTGCAGCAGCACACCGCCCCAAGCCCCCCCCGCTACCCCCAAGGTGGCCAGCACAATTCCCAACACCGCCCACACCCGCCACAGTTGGCTGCTGGGGTAGGTGCCGCTGGCAAAGATTTTCAGGTTGGCCGGGATCACCTCCCAGCGGGCTTGGGTGAACGCCCAGTTCCAAAACAGGGAAATTGCCCAGGCCAACACCAAGGCGGAGACCAAGGTGAGCAAGGTGCTCAGCCAGGAGTCGAACAGGTTGCGGCGCACCCAAGCCAGAGGACTTTGTTTCTCCCTGGGGGGGAGTACCTTTTCTTCTACAAGGGGAGAGGAGAGACTGCTGGGCATGGGTTAGCGCTCCACCAATTTGACGCGGGCATTGAGCCAGTTCATGCCGTAGGAAACCACCAGGTTGAAGGTCAGATAGGTGGCCATGAGGATGGCGAACATCTCCACCGAGCGTCCCGACTGGTTGATGATGGTGCTGCTGATGTTGAACAGATCGGAGAAGCCAACGGCAATGGCCAAGCTGGAGTTTTTAATCAAGGTGAGATACTGAGTGTTCAAGGAGGGGATCATGATCCGCAGGGCCTGCGGCACAATCACCAAGCGAAAGGTTTGCAGCTCCGACAGGCCGACGGCCCGGGCCGCCTCCCACTGCCCCCGCGGCACCGCCAAAAAGGATCCGCGCACCACTTCGGCAATGTAGCAGCCGGTGTAGGTCACCAAGCCCAGCATCATGGCGGTAAACTCCGCCGAAAGCTGGATCCCACCCCGGAAGTTAAAGCGCTCCAGTACCGGGACATCCAGCCGCACCGGCGGCTCTGGGAAGAGCACCCAGCAGGCCACCGCCAGCAGCGCCACCCCCGCAGCCACCCACAGGTTCCGCTGCCGGGATCCCAGCTCGGGTCGGCAGACTAGGAGCAGCTTGCGGATCCCCCACCCAGCCGCGATTACAATGGCCAGCGCGGGAACCAGCCAGCCGCTGGGATCCAACCCGGGCAGCTTCACTCCCCGCTGGTTGATAAAGACAAGCCCGCCGATGGAGAGACTGTTGCGCACCCCCGGCAGGGTGAGGATCACCCCCTGGTACCAGAAGATCACGATCAGCAGCACCGGGACATTGCGAAAGATCTCGGTAACAACGGTGGCCAGCTGGCGGGCCAGCCAGTTGCTGGAGAGGCGAGCCATCCCCAGGACAAAGCCCATCGCCGTCGCCAACACAATGCTGACTGCCGACAGCCAGAGGGTGTTCACCGCTCCCACCGCCAGAGCCTTCAGGTAGCTCTCGGAGGGGTCGTAGGGGATCAGCCCCTCGGTGATCCCAAAGTTGGCGGAGTTGCCCAGAAAGCGAAAGCCCAAACTGATGCCCAGGCGGCGCAGGCTGGCGAGGAGGTTCTGAGCAAGGATCCCGAACACCAGCAGCACGGCCACGACAAAGGCCACCTGCAGCAAGAGCTTCAGGATACGCTCATCCCGCCACCAGGGGGGGCGAAGGTGGGGCTGGTCAGACAGTGCAGTCATGGGGCGCAGGCAACAATCCAAAGTATGACAGGAAACAAGGGATCCCTGGCTGGTACTGACCAACCGAGATCCCTGTCCCAGGGGGGGCGATGGCTCCCGGATTTGCGATTAGCGGAAAGGCGGCGCGTACTGGATCCCACCTTTGGTGTAGGGCTGGTTCAAGCCCCGCGGCACGCCCAAGGGGGTCAGGTGGCGGTTGAAGATCTCGCCGTAGTTGCCCACCGCCTTGATGACATTGACCACCCAATCCGGCTTCAGGCCCAGCAGCTCTCCCAGGTTGCCTTCCTGGCCCAAGAAGCGGCGAATGTCGGGATCCTCGGACTTGAGGAACTCGTCCACATTGGCGCTGGTGATCCCCTTTTCTTCTGCATAGAAGAGGGCGTAGACCGTCCAGTTCATAATGTCGGAGAAACTCTCATCTCCGTGGGGAACCAGCGGCCCCAAGGGCTCTTTGGAGATCACCTCCGGCAAGATCACGTGGTCGTCGGGAGAAGCCAAGCTGGCCCGGCGGGAGATGAGGGCGCTTTGGTCGCTGGTGATGGCATCGCAACGGCCCTCTTCGTAGGCGTTGAAAGAGGAATCATCGCCGTCGAAGGTTACTGGCGTAAAGGCAATGCCACGGGCGCGGAAGGTATCCGCCAAGTTCAGCTCGGTGGTGGTGCCGGCAATCACACAGATGGTGGCCCCGTTCAGGTCTTCCAGCTTTTCCACCCCCAGCGACTTCCGCACCATAAATCCTTGGCCGTCGTAGTAGGTGGTGGGGCCGAAGGTCACCGCCCACTCGCGATCCCGGGTGAGGGTCCAGGTGGTGTTGCGGCTAATCATATCGACCTCGCCCGACTGAATCGCAGACTGGCGATTGGCCGCCGTCAGGTAGACGTATCGAACCTTGTCCGGATCTCCAAAGAGAGCGGCAGCTACTGCCCGGCAGATGTCGATATCAAAACCCACATACTTGCCTTGGTCATCCAGGTTGCCGAATCCGGGCAGTTGGTTGTTTACCCCACAGATCAACTCGCCCCGAGCCTTGATGCGGTCGGTGAGCGGCCCCAGCTGCGCCCAAGCGGGAAGGGACTGCAGGCCCATAGACAACGCCAGTGCCCCGGCCAAGGGAGCCAATCCGTTCAAATGCTTTATCCAGTTCATAAAATTACCCCATGTCAATCCTCAAGATCTTCGTCGTCAACAGTCGTTCATACACGGCACTTCAACCGAGATACCGTGCCATTGGGTTACACTCCTGCCACACCCCACACCCCATAGAATGGTTTGCCATAGGCGCCTACGATTTTCTCAAAGCCTTACATGTCAGGGCGTATGGAAATGTTGCAGAGGCTACGGTTGTGGCTCGGCCAGTTCTGCCATGGTACCCATGCCTGCTTTGGTGAAACTTAGGGAGTCACCCACCCATGCAAGGATCCCCGCACATAAGGTCTTCACTCTCTCCGCAAAGTGCAGCCAGCGCTGACATTATCCAATGCGAAGATGTTCACAAATGGTACGGCGATTTCCACGTCCTCAAGGGCATTACCACCCGCATCCGCCGCGGAGAGGTGGTGGTGATCTGTGGGCCTTCAGGTTCGGGCAAGTCAACGTTTATTCGCACGTTGAACCGCTTAGAAGAACACCAGAGAGGGCGCATTGTGGTAGATGGCATTGAGCTGACCAGCGACCTGCGCAACATCGATGCCATTCGCCGCGAGGTGGGCATGGTTTTTCAACAGTTCAACCTGTTTCCTCATCTCACGGTTTTGCAAAATGTAACCCTTGGCCCAATCCACGTGAAAAAGATGAAAAAAAGTGAGGCGATAGAGCGGGCTATGGAACTGCTAAGCCGCGTGGGGATTGCCGAGCAAGCAGAAAAATACCCGGGGCAACTTTCGGGGGGGCAGCAGCAGCGGGTGGCGATTGCCCGCGCCTTGGCCATGAATCCGGCGGTGATGCTCTTCGATGAGCCCACCTCGGCCTTGGATCCAGAGATGATCAAGGAGGTGCTGGACGTGATGCGGGAGTTGGCCCGCTCGGGGATGACCATGGTGTGTGTAACCCACGAGATGGGCTTTGCCCGCGAGGTGGCGGATCGGATTATCTTCTTCGACCGCGGCAAGATCGTGGAGGAAAACACCCCCCAAGAGTTTTTCAGCAATCCGAAAGAAGAGCGCTCCCGCCTGTTTTTATCCCAGATCCTTTCCCACTAGCGAGTCCTTCAGAAGGGGGTGAGGCGTGCCAGAAAAGCCCCCTCCGGCTCTTGATAGACAATCTGCCCCTGCCAGCCGTTGGCGTGGGCACACTGCAGCAGGGTTTCCGGATCTACAAATAGCCAGGGAAAGGGATCCCCCCGCTGGCCGTTGTACTCGGCTACAAAGTTCACTACCTTGGCTTTTGCCTCGCTCCCTTCCTGCCAATCTTCTGAGCCACCTGCTTCGAGGTGGGCAGGAGCGGCCAGCTTGCCAGAGGGATCTTCCAAGTTTTCTAAACGCCCTCCCTCTTCTGCCGGCAGATTCCGCAGATCTGCGAGGTCGCTGGCATCGCTCAAATCGGTGGAATCCAGGAGCAACTGGCCAGTGGGCTGAACCCAGTGGCGAGCCAGGCGCAAAAAACGCTCCAAGCCCGACAGGGATCCCGCCAAGCCGACGCCGTTCATCAGCAGGAGTAGGGTATCGAAGGGCTCTCCTGGCCCCGCCCAGTGGAAAAGATCGGCGGCAATGCGGCAGCGCACCCCCCGCTCTGCCATGATCTGCAACGCCACCGGGGAGCGATCCAAGGCAGCCACGGCCAATCCTTCCTCCTGCAGCAGCAGGCTGTGGCGGCCCGTGCCGGCGCCGATGTCCAGCACCCGACCGCGGCATAGATCCAAAGCCATGGCCTCCACCTCCGGCAGCTCCTGGGTGAAGAACACCTCTGGGGAGACCACCTGGGGCTCTTCCGCCAACGGGATCCCCTCCAGGCCGTAGGCATGCAAGAGCAGGGATCCCTTGGCCTCTCCTCGGTGCCAGTCCCATAGGGCTTGCTCTAAGGGATCCTGAAGTGGGTAATTCTCGACAGCCTTTATCATGGAAGGGGAAAGCTAAACCATTGACCCGATGGCCATCGTCGCCTTTCTTTACGGTGCCGCTATCGTCCTTTTGCTGATTGCAGCAGTGGTTTGGGCAACATCTCGGCAGTTCAATGTGGAGACCGAGACGCAGATCGGCACCTCGCCAGAAGAGCCCTCCGAGACCTCATCCGTTCCCATTTCCATTGTGGAGCAGCTAGAGCGCCAATACCGCAACAGCCCTTCCTACCGTCCCGATCCGTGACATACTCCCGCACTCATGCTGATGCATAGTCGGAGATCCCTAGAGATCCTTGGAAAGATGACTTTTGAGGATTCCTGAGGATACAAGCAGTGTCTTTGCTGGCCAAAAGCTAGCGTTTTCTCTCTCTATAATATGGTTGCCAAGTCTCCACCACCCATTGTCTACATTGCCTTGGGGCTATTGCTACTCTGGGGCGGTCATCGCGCTTGGCAGGCGGGCTATGTTCGCTGGCCGGAAGGCATTTCTCTACCGCTAGTATCGCTGCCAGGGTTGGGGGGTGGAGCACAAGATCTGCTCCTGACCAGCGGCGAGCGCACCTTGTTTGCCGATAGCAGTCCCGCTGCCGTTGCCGCTGCAGAGCTGTTGCGCCAAGGTAACCTCAGCGCAGCCATCCCGGTGTTGGAGATGGGACTGCAAAGCAACCGCAACGACCCGGAAGCTCGCATTTTCTTGAACAATGCCCGTGCCCAGCAGCAGGGCAGTCCCTTGAGCCTGGCGGTGGTGGTGCCCATCTCCAGCAACCCCAACCGCGCCAAAGAGACCCTGCGCGGGGTGGCGCAAGCTCAGGAGGAGCTGGCCCGCCAAGGGGGGATAGGGGGGCGGCTGTTGCGGGTGGTGATTGCGGACGATGGCGACAACCCTGAGCGAGCAACGGCGGTGGCCAAGGCTCTGGTGAGCCAGCCCGAGATCTTGGGCGTGATCGGCCATAACACCAGCGACGCCACCCTGGCTGCAGCCGAGGTTTATCAGCCTGCCGGCTTGGCCATGATCTCCTCCACCTCCACCAGCACCCGCATCAGCATGCTGGGGGATGCCATTTTTCGCACCGTGCCCTCCGATCAAGTGGCCGGCACGCAACTGGCCCGTTATGCTCTCAACACGTTGCGGCTGCAAAGGGTGGCCATCTTCTACAACCCCAACAGCGCTTACAGTACCAGCCTGCGGGACGCCTTTGCCTCCACCCTGACCAGCGAAGGGGGCATCGTGCTGGCGGAGTTCGACTTATCGGCGTCGGACTTCAACCCCCAGGCCAGCCTGCAAAGGGCCGTCGGCCAAGGAGCCCAGGTAGCTTTTTTAGCTCCCACGGCTTCCGTAGCCGAAAAAGCGCTGGCCGTAGCCCGCGAGAACGCTGTAGCTGGTAAGCCCCTTGCTCTTCTGGGCGGCGATGTGCTCTTCAGCCTCACCACATTGCAAGAAGGGGGAGCAGCGGTAGAGGGCTTGGTGGTGGCGGTACCCTGGCATCCCCAGGTGCCGCGCAACCGCGAGTTTGCCCAGAAGGCAGCCCAGCTCTGGGGAGGGCAGGTGAGCTGGCGCACCGCTCTGGCCTACGACGCCACCCGGGCTTTTTTGCGAGCCATCCAGCAGGGATCCCCCAGCCGCAGCGCTGTTCTCGCCGCCCTGGGCGACCCGAACTTCCGCTTGCCGGACGGCGCTTCCGGAGAAGTGCGCTTCTTGCCCTCCGGCGACCGCAATGCTCCCCATGTGCTGGTGCGGGTTGAGCCCGGCAACCGCTCCGGTACCGGCTACGATTTTGTGCCTCTCCCCTAGGGATCCCGGCAGACGCTACAGTGGGGGATGCTCTCAATCTCCTCAGAATCGAATGGATCCCATGCCCACTCGGATCACAGCCTGCTTTCAGGCGCTGCGCAGCCGTGGTGAAAAAGCCCTCATCCCCTACCTCACCGCTGGGGATCCCAACTTGGAAACCACCTTTGAGGCTTTGCAGGTTCTGGATCAGAGCGGCGCCGATCTTATCGAGCTGGGGGTACCCTACTCGGATCCCTTGGCGGATGGGCCGGTGATCCAAGCAGCAGCCACCCGCGCCCTCAGTCGGGGAGTCACTTTGGGCGCCATTCTACAAGGCTTGCGCTGTCTCTCGCTGCAGGCCCCCCTGATCCTGTTCACCTACTACAACCCCATCCACCAGCTCGGCATCCCCAACTTTCTGCATCAACTGCGGCAGGCCGGCTGTGCCGGCTTGGTCGTCCCCGATCTGCCTCTGGAAGAGGCGGGATCCCTGCGACAAGCAGCCCAGGCCGAAGGGATCGACCTCATCCTGCTGGTGGCACCTACCAGCCCCCCGGAGCGCATGCGCCGCATTGCCCAGCAGTCCAGTGGCTTTGTCTACTTGGTCAGCACCACCGGCGTTACCGGCGAACGGGCCACCCTGGAAAAGCGGATCCCGGCTTTGCTGCAGCAACTGCGCCAACAAACCCCCCTGCCGATTGGGGTGGGCTTCGGCATCTCCACTCCCGACCAGGCCCGCCAGATCGCTCTCTGGGGAGCAGATGCGGCGATTGTGGGCAGCGCATTTGTGCAACGGCTGGCCAAAGCCCCCACGCCTGAAGAAGGACTGCAACAAATAGCTCACTTTTGTCGAGCCCTCAAAGCGGCCCTGCAAGAGGTGACCACTCCAGAGTGTTAACTTCTGTTCAGGAAGGTGCCCACTCAGACTGCTTCCATCTCAAAACAAATGTTTACATTTTGTGAGCCAGCCCGCAGACCCATTTCCCCCCTGCTGCGCCCCATAGTCCAGGGATCCCAGCTTAGGCAGACATTTTGGGGTTGGTAGGTTTGCAAATCTTCACAAAACACTCATCCATCCCGCGATATAAAATTAGGCTGGATGCTCGGCTGTCTGAAAGTCGCAGAGGTTCTTGACCTATCTAAAAATTTAGGGGTTCGGTGGGGGGTCTGCTGCCACGGAATCCTTGATTTTTGGGGGTCAAAGAGGATCCCGCAAAAAAGCCTGGGATTCGGCTTTTGGGAGGTTCAGCCAGTCGCTCACCACTTTTTGGAAAGACCAGAAGGAGATCCATCATGCAAGATGCTTTTACCCGGGTGATCGCTCAGGCAGATGCACGCGGTGCCTTTTTAAGTGACCAAGACTTTGACCGTTTGGCGGCTTTGGTGGCAGAGGGCAACAAGCGCCTAGATGCTGTCAACCGCATGACCAGCAATGCCGCCCAAATCGTAACCAATGCAGCTCGCTCTTTGTTTGCTCAAGAGCCAGATCTGATCGCTCCCGGCGGCAATGCCTACACCAACCGCCGCATGGCTGCCTGCCTACGGGACATGGAGATCATCCTGCGCTACATCACCTATGCCACCTTGGCCGGGGATAGCTCTGTGCTGGAAGATCGCTGCCTGAACGGCCTGCGGGAAACCTACATTGCTCTGGGGGTGCCCACCTCTTCTGTGGCCAACGCCATTGCTGCTATGAAGAAGGAAGCGCTGGCCAAGATCATGGATCCGAAGGGCATCACTCCTGGGGACTGCTCGGCGCTGCAAAGCGAAGTGGCCAGCTACTTCGATAAGGCGGCTGCCGCCATCGTTTGAGCTTTGGGTCGAAGCCAGCTTGGTCGTTCCTTTCAGAATTGAGATCCGTTAGATCCCTCATTTCTGATAGGCAGGTGGAAATCCAGTCCGCCTTTCCTACAGAACGTCCATTAACAACACAATCGATGAATTTAGGAGCTGCAAGGTGAAAACTGTCATCACTGAAGCGATTGCTTCCGCTGACAATCAAGGGCGTTTTCTGAATGCCAGCGAACTGCAGGCCGTGAATGGTCGTTACCAGCGTGCTGCTGCTTCTCTGGAAGCGGCCCGTGTCCTAACCAACAACCAGCAAACTCTGGTGCGGGAAGCGGTGCAGGAAGTGTTCAAGAGGTTCCCTTACCTGACTCAGCCGGGTGAAATGGGCCACGGCGATGTGTTTCAAGCCAAGTGTGCCCGCGACATCGGCTACTACCTCCGCTTCATTACCTATTCTCTGGTTGCAGGTGGCACCGGCCCCCTCGATGAATACCTGGTGGCCGGACTGCGGGAAGTGAACCGCTCCTTTAACCTCTCTCCCAGCTGGTACATCGTGGCTCTGCAGTACATGAAGAGCCGCGCTCTGGGCATGCTGAGCGGTCAAGCGGCCAACGAAGCTGCCATCTACTTCGATTACGCCATCAACGCCCTCAGCTAGGGGATCCCAGGGCAGAGATCCCTGCTTGTTGGGAGTGGACGATCTCTTTCTTTGTCTTCCAATTGTGTGTCTCTCCAGAGCAGGCGACAGCTCCAAAGAGGTCTATTCCACCTGTTTCCAGGTTGGTTTGGCGCCTTGGCTTCTCTTAAGCCGGTTGGGTTGGTCGCCTGCTCTCCAGTCTGGGGTAGTTAGCCTTTGGATTGTAGGCATTGCCCAACGGCAGCGTGCTGGTTCGCGAGAATAGCCGGTACGGCTTGTTCGCTGGTCAGTTTGCCTGTCTTCCAAACGAAGTCTCATAGATACCTGGGGAAAGCGATGTTTGGTCAAAGCACCACCAGCCCTGAAGCCCTGACAGAAGCCGGCAGCCGGGTTTACCGAGTTGAGTACACCGGTCTGCTCAACCCGCCCGATGCTCTGGCCACCTCTGCCAAAGTTCGCCGCAGCACCCTGAGCACCACCGTTCCCTACAGTCGGTTGTCTGCCGAGATGCAGCGCATTCTGCGGATGGGTGGCAAAATCGTGCAGGTCACTGCCTTGTCGGGAGCCAATGCCTCTCCCGCTCAGGGCAACGGCGCTGCTGAGTGAGGGAGGCCCGACGGCCGACTGAAGTTACCGGCAAGGTTGCCCAGGTGTCATGAACAGCTCTGCAACGGTTCGTATGGCATCCAACACGGCGGTGCTGCCGCAGCAGCTCACTTGGGAGCAGGCGATAGCCCGGCTGCAGGGGGATGACTTGCAAGATCGGTACTATGCTGCCTGGTACCTGGGCACAGTTCGGGATCCAAGGGGGGTAGAGCCGCTGCTTTTGGCGTTGCAGGATGAGCGGGATCGCACTGCCTTGGGGGGCTATCCTCTGCGCCGCAATGCCGCTAAGGCCCTGGGGCAAATCGGGGATGCGCGGGCCGTGCCCGGTTTGATCGAGGCGCTCACTTGTACCGACTTTCATGTGCGGGAAGAGGCTGCCTATGCCTTGGCTCAATTGGGGGACAAGCGAGCGGTGGATCCCTTGCTGGCACTGTTGCAGTCCCGCGAGCAGGAGCAGCCCTGGGAAGCCCTTATCGAGGCCTTGGGTCAGCTTCAGGCCACCGAGGCTGAGGCAGCGATCCGGCCCTTTTTGAACCATCCCTCTGAGCGGGTGCGTTCGGCAGCGGCTTGGGTGCTCTATCGCTTTACGCAAGCCGAGGAGCTGACCCAAATCCTGGTGGCGCTACTGGCCCACTCCAACTCCAGCCTACGACAGGCCGCTTTGTTCGACCTGGCCGAATCGGGATGGGTGGCGGGGGCGCCGCTGCTGGCCACAGCCGACGTGGCTCTCAACCTGCGCATCAATGCTCTGAAGCGGCTGTTCGATGTGGCGCTTCAGTTGGGGTGGGTGCCGCTGGCTCAGGTGACGGCGGTGATCCTGCCGCAACTGGAGAAGCTCTTCTAGGATCCTGGGGCGCTCAGTGCCTTTGATCAGCGGTTTCAAGTGTACCTTTGACTATTCGTTGCCTATGTCCTCCGCCTCGGCTGCTCAAGCGTTTCCCATTGCTGTGGCTCAACTGGCAGCAGAATTGGAGCAGGCCACGTCGCCTGAGGAATTGTTGCGGGTGGTGAGGGCGCTGGGCGCTTTGGGCCAAGTGGAAGGGATCCCCATCTTAATTCGCGCCTTTGGGTTCAATCGCCCTGCAGTTGGGGAGGCTGCTCTGGAGGAAGTGCTGCGCTTTGGGGAAGCCGCGGTGCAGCCCTTGCTGAGCCATATTGACGGTTTCGATTACGGGGCGCGGGCCTATTCGGTGCGGGCTCTGGCCCGTATTGGCCATGGGGATGCCTACCCCTTTTTGGCGGAAGCCATTGTAGCGGACTTTGCCCCCAGTGTGCGACGGGCGGCGACCCGTGGGCTAGGACGAGTGGCGGCCAAGCGGCCCTTGCTCGATCAAGAGCGAGCCTTGCACCTGTTGCGGCAATGCCTTGCCGATGCCGATTGGGGAGTCCGCTACGCCGCCGTTGGATCCCTGACGGACTTGGCTCGCCAGGGTGAACAATCTCTGCGCCCCTCAGTCGAGGCTGCGCTCCAGATGGCCCTGGAAGATGCCGATCCTCTGATCCCTCTCCGCGCCCAGATGAGCTGGCAGGAATTGGCTGCTGAGCCTTAGCTTCCCTGCCCCACTGTGTTTTTCTTAAGTTTTTCTCGTTTTTTTAGGAGCACCATCTATGTCCCTTCCGTTGCTTGCCGATCGCCCCACCACCCAAAATGAACGGGTGCCTCGCTACTTTGTAGCCAGCGACGAAACACCGCCGGTCTACCGTCCTGACGACCCGACAGGAATTGACAACATCATTCGCGCCGCCTATCGCCAGATCTTCAGCGAGCATCTGATGCTGGAGAGTTATCGGCAAAAAGCTCTGGAGTCCCAATTGCGCAACGGGGCAATCTCGGTCAAAGAGTTTGTGCGCGGCCTGGGCAAGTCGGAGGTGTACCGGGATCTGGTCATGGTTCCCAACGACAACTACCGCTTCATCGAGGTCACCTTCCAGCGCTTTTTGGGTCGGCCCACCTACAGCCAACAGGAGCGCATCAAGTACTCCATCATCGTTGCCACCAAGGGGCTAGATGGCTTCATCGATGCCGTGGTGGATAGCGAAGAGTACAATGCCGCCTTTGGGGACGATGTGGTGCCTTACCAACGCCGTCGCCTGTCGGAAAAGCCCGCCAACCTGGTGACCCCCCGCTATGGAGCCCGTTGGCGCGATGTCTCCGGCGTGAAGCGCTCGACGCGGGAAGTGGTGCGCACCTATCGTCTCACCCGTCCTCCCAAAGCCGGGGATCCAGAAAACTTCCTCAACATGGCCCGCATGCTCAATCCCAAGCCGGCTGCACGGCAAAACATCAGCGTCTTCGATCTGAAGATCCCTGACATGACCACCAACCGCCGCTAGGACTGGACGAACTCCCCAATCCGCCGGGCCGATCGATCCGCTGCTGTTCGGATGGGTCGGCCTGCCGCTGTGCCTGGGGCAAGATTCGTTATAATCCTGGTGATGCTTCTTAACACTTGGGTCGCATGAAGAATCCGGTTGTGCAGGCTTTTTTTGTCGGCAAGGCTGTGGCGGATGTCCTACGGGAGCGTTTGGAAAGCGCCCTCACCGATATTGCCGGGGAAGTGGGCAAGGTGTGGGCTGAGCTGCAGGAGGGCTGGCAAACCTTTGCCCAGGATGTCATGACCCGGGCTGAGGCAGAAGCATCCGTGGCCGCCCAGGAAAGGGTGCCGCCTCCTTTCCAGACAGAAGATCTGCAGGCAACTCTGGACGACTTGCGGGCAGAAGTGGCGCAGTTGCGCTCCGAGTTGCAGAAATATCGGAGTCGAAACGCTTGAACGCGAGCCTTTTGGGATCCCGGACTTCTTTGGGATCACAACCCGTCAAGCCCTATACCGCCTACCGCTGGGCCCGGGAGAACTATACTCGCCAGGGCCGCATGCTGGACATTTGGCGATTTGTGCTCACCTGGCTGTTTTACCTTTGGCTGGATCAGCAGGCTTGGAGCTATGGGGGACAACCCACGCCCGAGCGAAAGGCCCAGCGCCGCCGGGCCAGAGCCATTTGGATCCGCGAAACGCTGCTTAACTTAGGCCCTACTTTTATTAAAGTGGGGCAGTTTTTCTCCACCCGCGCCGATCTCTTCCCCTCGGAATATGTCGAGGAGCTCTCCAAGCTGCAGGATCGGGTGCCTGCTTTCAGCTACGAACAGGTGGCGGCAATCGTGCAGCAGGAGCTGGGCAGGCCGATAACCCAAATCTACAGCTACTTTGATCCCACCCCTTTGGCCGCTGCCAGCTTGGGGCAGGTGCATCGCGCCAAGCTGAAAACCGGGGAAGAGGTGGTGGTGAAGGTGCAGCGTCCGGGGCTGACCCGGCTGTTCACCATCGATTTGGAGATCTGCCGTGGGATTGCCGAGTTCTTTCAGTATCGCACCTCTTGGGGCGGGCCGGGCCGCGACTGGATCGGCATCTACGAAGAGTGTCGGCGCACCCTCTGGGAAGAGGTGGATTACCTCAATGAGGGCCGCAATGCCGATACCTTCCGTCGCAACTTTCGGGATATGCCGCAAATTGCTGTTCCCAAAGTGTATTGGCGTTACACCTCTCCTCGCCTGTTGACATTGGAATACCTGCCGGGGATCAAAATCAGCGATTACGAAGCCTTGAGTGCGGCAGGGTTGGATCGCAAGGTTTTGGCTCGTCTGGGGGCAGAGGCTTATCTGCGGCAACTGCTCAAGGATGGTTTTTTTCACGCCGATCCCCACCCCGGCAACATTGCCGTGAAGCCCGATGGCACGCTGATCTTCTACGACTTCGGCATGATGGGCCGCCTGCCCTCCGATGTGAAAGAAAAGCTGATGGGCACGCTGGCAGGTGTGGTCTCCAAAAATGCCGATCAGGTGGTGGCCTCGCTGGTGGAACTGGGGGTGCTGGTGCCCACCGCCGATCTGGCTCCGGTGCGCCGCTCGGTGCAGTACATGCTGGATCACTTTATGGACAAACCCTTTTCCAGCAACTCAGGAGAAATCTCGGTGGCGGCCATTAGCGAAGACCTCTACGAGCTGGCCTACGATCAGCCGTTTCGTTTTCCGGCTACCTTTACTTTTGTGATGCGGGCCCTGACCACGCTGGAGGGATTGGGGAAAGGGTTGGATCCGGAGTTCGACTTTATGGAGGTGGCCAAACCCTTTGCGGAAGAGCTGATGAGTTTAAACGGAAGCAAGACTGAGACCCTCTTGGCCCAGGTTGGCCGTCAAGCGGCTGAGTTCACCAGCAGCAGCCTCAGCTTGCCGCGCCGGATCGAGTCGACCTTGAGCAAGATAGAACAAGGGGAGCTACGCCTGCGGGTGCGTTCGAGCGAGGCAGAGCGCTTGCTGCGCAAGCTGAACAACACCGGGCTGGGAGTCATTTACGGGGTGTTGTTTGCGGCCTTTTTTTTGAGCGCAACTCAGCTCTTTTTGGCCGGACATGCTACCCTAACGGTTATCACTTTGGTTTTGGCTGCCCTCGCTGCTCTTGCTTTAATCAGAGTACTCTTAAGGTTGAATCGGTCAGAGCGATTGATGTGATGCGACGATATGCCTGCGCTACGGATCCCGGCAAGATCCGCAGCAGCAATCAGGATGCCTACTACTGCGATCCGGAGGGACGCTACTTTATTGTTGCCGATGGTATGGGAGGACATGCTGCCGGGGCTACAGCCAGCCTGTTGGCTGTCGAGACCATCCGAGAATATCTGGATCGAGGCTGGAAAAACGTGCCGGCACCCCGGTTGCTCAGCGAAGCCGTAGAAGCAGCCAACAGTGCCATCCTCAAGGATCAGCGGGAAAATCCAGAGCGGGCAGACATGGGCACTACGGTGGTGGTGGCCATGGTGGATCCCAATGACAACTGCTGGAGCGCTCACATCGGTGATTCTCGCCTCTATCGCCTACGGGGATCCGAAATGCAGCAAATGACCGAGGATCACACCTTAGTGGCTCGCTCCATTCGACTGGGGGAGCTGACCTATGAGCAGGCCCGGATTCACCCTTGGCGACATATTCTCGAGCGCTGCCTGGGCCGACCCGATGCGGGTCCACCTTCTGTGCAGCCGATTACAGTTTACCCAGGGGATCGCCTGTTGTTGTGTAGCGACGGCCTAACTGAGGAGCTGGACGACGAAGTGATCATCGAGTATTGCCTGCAGGTGGAAGATTTGGAGCAACTTCCCCTAAAGCTCATCGAGGCGGCCAAAGAGCGGGGCGGGCGAGACAACATCACAGTAGTGATTGCCGAATACGCCTAGTTTGCGCCCGGCTAAAGACGGTATTGGCGGTACACTTCGCTGGCCGCTCGGTGCAGCAGGGAGTGGCGATACACGAGGCGGTTGAGGTCTTTGCCGTAGCCGCCGCCGATGACGCAGGCGACGGGGTAGCCCTGCTTTAGGCAAGTATTCAGCACCTGCATGTCTCGCCGAAACAGGCCCTGGTCGCTAAGGGCCAGCTTGCCCAGGAGATCTTCCTCGTGGGGATCCACACCGGCATCGTAGAGCACCAGGTCAGGGCGCACCTGAGCCAACAGATCGGGCAAGTGGTCGGCCAAGGTCTGGAGATAGGCTTCATCTTCCATGCCTACTGGCAGGGGCACGTCTAGGTCGCTCTGTTGTTTGGTGGCGGGGAAGTTGGCCTCGCAGTGCATGGAAAAGGTGAACACCCGCGGCTCGGAGCGAAAGATCCAAGCAGTGCCATCTCCTTGATGGACATCCAGATCCACGATCAAGAGCCTTTGCACCAGCCCTTGCTGCAGCAGGACTTGGGCGGCAATGGCCAGGTCGTTGAAGATACAAAAGCCGGAGCCGTAGGCGGGGAAGGCATGGTGGGTGCCGCCGGCGGTGTTGCAGGCCAGGCCGTGGCGCAGGGCCAATTGGGCGGTCAGGATGGTGCCCCCCACCGCTCGACAGGTGCGCTGCACCAGCTCCGGGCTCCAGGGCAGGCCGATGCGCCGCTGCAATTTGGCTTCCAGGGATCCCTCACAGTAGGCCCTGACGTACTCAGGGGTATGTACCGACTCAATCCAGGCGAGAGGGGGCAGCTCAGGGTGGTGCACTTGCTGGGGGCGGATCACCCCTTCCCGCAGCAGCAGCTCTTGCAAGAGGCGAAATTTCGGCATGGGAAAGCGATGGCCCGGCGGCAGGGGGGCACTGTAGTCGGGGTGGTAAACAATTGGCAAAGACATCAAGGGCAATCGAATTGACGGCGGCGAGCATGGCCTATGACGGCTCCAGTGCTTATGGTAGAGGTAGCCCGCTCCTGCCGGATCCCTTCGCGAGGCTTGCAAACCTGTTCTCTGTACCGCCGCGATTCCCTATGTTTACTGCGTCGGATCCCTTTTTGGGTCGCCTCTTGGCTCAGCGTTATCGACTTGTACATCTGCTGGGACAGGGGGGCATGGGGCGAGTCTATTTGGCTCAAGATTTGCTCTTTGGTGGGGTGGAAGTGGCTGTCAAGCTGCTTTCCCAGCCGGCAATGGATCAGCGCACCCGCCTGCGCTTTGAACGGGAAGCGAAAGCCTGCGCGGCTTTGGGCCAAAAAAGCCTGCACATTGTCAAAGTCAATGACTATGGCCTCACCCCCGATGAGGTGCCCTTCTATGTGATGGAATACCTGAACGGCCAAACCCTCAAGGATATTCTGGCCGCAGGGGCTTTGCCTTTGGAGCGCTTCTTCCGGCTGGCCCGTCAAATTGGCTTGGGGTTGAAAGCAGCCCACGAGGGGATCCTCATGGAAGGGCAACGGGTGCAGGTGATCCACCGCGATTTGAAGCCGGCCAACGTGATTGTAGTGCCTGATAGCAGTTTTGGGGAACTGGCGAAGCTGGTGGATTTCGGCATTGCCAAGCTGCTCAACAGCCATGAATCTTTGAGCTTTACCCATGCCTACCTGGGAACGCTGGCCTATTCTTCCCCGGAACAGCTGGAAGGGTTGCCGCTGGACGCCCGTTCCGACATCTACAGCTTCGGGATCATGCTGTACCAGATGGTGTCTGGCCAGATGCCCCTCAAGCCCACCACCGAATCTTTCCCGGGCTGGTACCAGGCCCACCACAAGCACCGGCCCATCCCTCTAGAAGACTGGGGACTGAAGTTTCCGCTGCCCGCCGGTTTGTCTGACTTGATCCTCGGTTGCCTGGCCAAAGATCCTGCCGCCCGCCCGCAGTCGGTGGCCAATGTGTTGGCGGAGCTGGAGCACATTCAAGCCAGAGCACAGGGATCCCAAAAAGGATCTCCAGAGACCGTTGCCCTTCAATCTCCGCTGATCTCCTCTGGAAGTGTTGCCTCTGGCCCACTTTCTGGAGACCCCACTGCTGTTGCGCCGCCCTTGGCCGCATCAGGTACTCTGCGGCTCAGGCCCCTGACGGCGGTCGCCGAGGTCGAGAACGGGGGATCCCTGCTTTGGGTGCGCCTGATTCCCCTTCTAATGGGCGGGTTGCTGGGCTTGACCTTGGTGAGTTGGGGATGGGGACGGTTTCTCCAGCGCCCCTCAGCTCCCCTTGTTTCCGGGTCAGGATCTCGTCCGGCAGTGGCAGATTCCACTGCCCCAGAGAATGTCCATCCCCTGTCTGAGGAGAGTGGTTCGAGCGAGGAGCCGCCGCTGGAGGGGATCCCTGAGTTCCTTGTTTTGGCTTCAGAGCAGAACGGACGGCGGGATCCCGCGCCGGAGCTGGAACCCTACAACAGGAGCGAGCCGGTGTTTCGCGCCTTTCCCCTGGAGACTTCCCGCGAGACGGTACGAGCCAGCCTGGGATCCCCCAGCCAGCAGGGGCAGGGCGCTTGGCCCAATACCGTGTACGACCTGTACCGCTTTGGCGGGGTGGACTTGGGCCTCACCTACGACGAATCCAGCCTGGCCCTGCGGCAAACCGAAGCCACCGTCACCGATGGCGTACCCACCCCGCAAGTGGAAGGCCTCTTGGAGGATATGCTGCAAGCCCCCTTGCCTGCTCAACTGCAGCGGGAACTGCGAGCCGTGCGCGAGGGGCGTTCCGGGCGAGTGCAATTCCGCGTTGGCCCCTGGGCCGGCAGGATCGAACGCAACGCCCAAGGCCATCTTTACATGGCCCTCTGGGATCCCACGCTGCCCAGCGGTGCTCCACCACCTTCCCCCTCCTCTCCCACCCTACCCCCGGCTGCCCCTGTTGCCCGGCCTCCCAAGGCCCGTAACCTCAATTCAGCAGCAGGCGGCCCTCGTCCCGGCCAGACCATGCAGGAGCTGCTGCGCCGTGCGCGCGAATTGCGGGGGGACTGAGCCATGTCTGCTTCTGAAGACAAAAAGCCGCTGTTGGGCACCGTCGCTCGCTTCTTCAAAACTCTGGCGAGGCCTTTCCCTGTCGGGCCTACGGCTCTCCTCAAACCCCCCGAACCTCCTCCCCCCAAGCGCCCGGTGCGCCTGCGGATTACCTGCCCAGGAGAGCCCCCCCAGGTGGTTGCCCTGAAGGGATCCGACATTCTCGGTCGCAGCCAGACGGTGGCCACCATTCGCATCCCTGCCCCCGCGGTGAGCCATCTCCACGCCCACATCCGTCCCCGCCCGGATTGGCGCCTGCCCGGTCTGGGTTGGCGGATCCCGTTGCCCCCTATTCTCTACTGGCTGGGGTGGAATGCCGGTCGCTACCAGCTAGAAGATCAAGACTCGACCAACGGTGTCTTTCGCCTCAAACCCTTCGGTGGCGCCGAGCGGGTGCGCCGGGTAATCTTGCGCCACGGCCAGCAACTGAGCCTTGGCCCGCCCCGGGATCCGGAGAGCGTGGCCATAGAGGTGCTGGATCCACCCCCACCACAGGTGTATGGGGTGCGCGGCTGCCTCATCCTGATGGTAGTCTTGGGGCTGGGGGCAAGGATTTGGATCGGCCATGAGTGGAGCAAGTTCTCAGTGGAACCGCCCCTCTCCGCAGATCGCAACCCCCTGATCGTCCTGGCCGGGGATCAGCAGACGGAGCTGCGCCGCCATCAGGGGGACACCTACCGGGAGCTGCCCAACCTAGAAGCTTTTGGCCCAATTCTGCCCAAGGTGGTGGTCGCCGCTGAAGATCACCGCTTTTACTCCCACTTTGGGGTGGATCTGCTGGGCATTGCCCGCGCCTTTTGGGTGAACCTGCGCTCGGGGGAAGTGCAGCAGGGGGGCAGCTCCATCAGCCAACAACTGGCCCGCACCGTGCTGCGGGACTACACCGGCTCCGGCAACACCTTCGGGCGCAAGCTGCGGGAGGCCGTCGCCGCCCTGAAGCTGGAACAGCGCTACAGCAAAGACGAAATCCTCGCTCTCTACCTCAACAATGTTTACCTGGGCAACGGCATCTACGGCTTTGAGACTGCTGCCCAGTTCTATTTCGGGATCCCAAGCCGCCAGCTCAGCCTTTCCGAAGCTGCGACTCTGGCGGCCATTTTGCCCGCGCCCAATGCCTTTAACCCCGTCGCCAACTATGATGCCGCCGTTCGGGGCCGGGATCGGGTGTTGGATCGCCTGAGCGAGCTGAAAGTCTTCCCCGAAGAGGAGATTCGGCGGGCCCGGCGCAGTCGCCTCACCCTCAACCCCAATTTGCGCTCCCAAACCTCGACAGTTGCTCCCTACTTTTACAGTGCCGTCTTCCAGGAGCTGCGGCAGCTTTTGGGCCAAGACCTCTCGGCAGAGGGCAACTTCATCATCGAAACCACGGTGCATCTGCCCTACCAGCGTTTGGCAGAGCAAGTCCTGGCCCAAACGGTGCGCGAGTCGGGATCCCGCTTGGGCTTCAGCCAAGGCGCTTTGGTCAGTCTCGACAGCCGCAACGGCGAAGTGCTGGCTTTGGTGGGAGGGATCGACTACAACGCCAGCCCCTTCAACCGGGCTACCCAAGCTCAAAGGCAGCCGGGCTCCACCTTCAAAGTGTTCACCTATGCGGCTGCCCTCACCCAGGGGATCCCTCTCTCCCAAGTGTTGTCTTGCGAGCCCCTCACCTGGGGCAACCTCACCTTTCGGGGCTGTCGCTCGGGATCGGCCTCTATGGATTTGGCCCGCGGCCTGATCCTCTCCGAAAACGTGATTGCCCTGCGGTTGGCCCAACAAGTCGGTCTAGAGCAAGTGGTGGCGACGGCCCGGCAAATGGGCATCCAATCGCCGTTGCAACCCTATCCTTCTATGGTGATTGGCACAATGGAGGTGAACTTGCTGGAGTTGACAGCAGCCTTCACTCCTTTTGCCAATCGTGGCCTTTGGTCAAGGCCCCACACCATCCGCCGCATCTTGGATAGCAGCGATTGCGCCAACCCCAACGACTTTCGCACCTGCCGTGAGATTTACCCTGGTCGGGAGGATCCCCGTTCTCAGCGACTTGTCCTGCCAGAAACCGTCGCCCAACAGATGACAGCCGTACTGCAAGGGGTGATCAGCTCCGGCACCGGCACTGCTGCCCGGCTCGGCATTGGAGAAGCCGGTAAAACCGGCACCACCACCGCCAACAAGGATCTGCTCTTTATCGGCTACACGCCCAACCCTCCCCTGGTGACTGGCATTTGGCTGGGCAATGATGACTCTAGCCCAACACGAGGAAGCAGCAGCATAGCCGCTCAAACTTGGGGAAATTACATGAGGCAAGTCATTACCAATAGTTTGACGATGGTTCAATAGAGCAACTCCGAGAGCAGCCTTGGCAATTGGCAACCCCAAATCCTGACAACCCGACAGAAAACTCTCCTGCATCCCA
The DNA here is from genome assembly GCF_047461635.1 of Synechococcus sp. W55.2. Lineage (NCBI taxonomy): Bacteria > Bacillati > Cyanobacteriota > Cyanophyceae > Synechococcales > Synechococcaceae > Synechococcus > Synechococcus sp. W55.2. Next base: position 58,541 of record NZ_JANSHM010000005.1, read on the forward strand.
AGTGAGAAATGCCTAATAACCAGTTTGGCCGTACCCCTCAATAAACCCACAATCTAGGTTCACCCACTTTCTCAGCGCAGATCTCGGCCAAAGGGCAACAACGACAAAATAATTAACTTCATGTGTTGTTTGGCAAAGGGGATCCCAACAATGGTGATTGCCAGAATCACAGCCCAGAAGAGATGGTTAAGCACCAACGGCCAGCCAAACAGCAATAGCCAGATGACGTTAAAGATCAGCAGCAGCGGGCTGTTGGCATCGGGATACTCCACCACTTCCTTTCCGAAGGGGGCAAGCACTGCAAACCCCAGTTTGATGCTCTGCCAGCCAAAGGGAATGCCGATGATTGTCAGCTAGAAATTGCAGGAGCCCCGCACTGTACCCGTAGGGTCGGTGTCGGGAGGAATGCTATAATAATACTGCGGACACCAGAAACGGCTGTTTAGGGCACTGGTAACGGTCGATTGGGGGTGCTGTAAACCACCCCAGAGGCTCGTGGTTGGCTTGCTAACTGCAGGGCTACTAAAAGCCCGCTCCGTACCGCCTAGCGGTTGGTGTCGGGTAGTTTACGCAAAGGCTCAGTCCTCTAAGATGTAGCCCAAACCTGTCAGCTAGAAATTGCAGGGTACAAGAGCAGAACTAGCCTTCCTGTTCGACATCCATACTCTAACCAGCTGTTGGCCAAGACTGGGATCCCAAAATCTGCTTCTTTCCTGGGCTCTAGCGTTCTGCGTCACCGAGGGGAGCGGGCTCCATCACCGGAGGCACTGCGGCCCTATTCACCTTGCAGGGCAGAATGCGGTTCAGAAAGCGGAGGATCCCCCAAACCCAACTGACGGTGATCACCCAAAAGATCCACAACCCGCTTGCCCACGGTTGCGGCAAGTCCAAGGCCATCCCCCCAATCATTGGGCCAAGAGCAAACCCCGCCGCCCAGCAGAGGGAGTTGACCGACAGATACACCCCCCGCAAGTGATCCGGCGCCAAATCCGCCACCAAAGCAGAGGCAGAGGGGTTGTAGCTCACCAACGCCAAAGAGAGCACCGCCAGCGCCAAGACTGCCACCGCCGGGGCCGGAGCCCCCAATTCCGCCGCCAGACCGCTAAGCCAAACCAAAAGAAATCCCACCCCCCACATCAGGGCGGATCCCTGCAACCCTTGGATGCGCGTCCGGCGATTCAACCAACGGGCCACCGGCATCTGCAGCAGAGCGATCAAGGCCCCATGCAAGGCAAACAAAATGCCGATTTGCACCTCTGGGATCCCTACCCCATTGCGGAAGTAAAGGGGCATGCTGCTGCTGAGCTGGGCCACATAGGTGGTGAACAGGATATTCGACAGGCCAAACACCAAAAGGGAGCGATCTCTAAGGGCGGTTTTCCAACCTGCCAACACAGGCTCTGCTGCCGGACAAGTCGCCCGAGTTTCCCGGATAAAAAACCAAAGTACTGCCAGAAAGATTAGAAAAGTGACACCGTCGATTACAAACAAGAGCCGATAGGCCCCCGTCAGAGCCACCAGCGTGCTGGCCATAGCCACCCCAAGGCTGAGGCCCAGGTTATCCCCCAGACGGTTGAGGGCGTAGGCTTCGTTGCGCTGCTCACGAGTGGTTAGATCTGCTACAATCGCTTCCGCAGGCGGCCAGTACAACCCCTGCCCCAAGCCTGCAGCCATATTGGCCAGGGCAAAACTCCAGAAGTCATAGGAGAGCGCAAACCCAAACGACCCCAAGCTGGAAATAGCCAGAGAGAGGATCAAAGTGGAACGGCGCCCCCAAGCTCCATCGGCCATCGAGCCGCCCAGGATGCGGCCAAACACCCCGGCAAAAGCCATAATGCCTAGCCCCAGGCCCACTTGGGTGGCGGTCAGCCCCACCTGATTCACAAAAAAGAGACTGGCATAAAACAAGGTAAAGCCGGTTCCAGTTTGGGAAAGCAGCCGACCGATAAAGATCAGCCAAACCTGAAAACTGAGCTTCGGCCACCAAGAAGGGATCCACATGTTGAGTGCAGCAGGATGTTGAGTGCAGCAGGGGAGGGCCTACCTAGCCTACGGGATCCCGATCCTTGAGGCCAGGGCAAGGAGCCTGCTCTGACAAGTAAACTGAAAATTTGTGCAGCCAGGCTTGATGTTCGTTGCCAGAAGGCTCTTCACCCAGCGAGCCAGCAGACAGGGCAACCCATTTCCCCAACTCCAAATATTCGCTCAACAGCCGCGCCAACTTATAAACTCGATAATCGAGCTGCACTAAGCTACTTTTCATCTGCCCCAAAACACCCAGTCCTCTTCTGAGCCAACTTACAACCTTCAACCTTTCCCAAAACCTGCTGAGCAGGAAGCCAACCCCCATCTTGCTTGCTGCAGCCGAGGCGCAAGTTCCCTTTGCCCACAACAGAGCACCTGTAGCTCAGCCGCAAACCTGGACAAAGCTAGAAGAAGCTGTGCCTTACAGTTCTAGTACCAACAATTTTAACTATTTAACTAACGGGGGTGCGAGGGCAATAGGTCCCATGCTCTAGCCGCAGGGTGAGCACTGGGATACATGGATCCCCGCCATACCCCTGAGCGAAATCTGTAGTAAAGCCTACTTATGCTGGCGGTAACCTACAAGTACTGGGCTTATCCAGATGCCTCCCAACAAACCAGCTCACGGGCGGACGACGGGGATTGACCTGGTTTTGGAGCAATTCCTGACGACTTCAGAGGGCGCTTTTGGGAACGGCCCAAGGGCTTCAAAGCCCTGCAAGGCCAGCTGAGAAGGCTGCAACCCAGGGGGGCGAGAAAACAGCAGGGGTCTTGCCACTGGAAGAGAGCACCACTGCAGGTTGCCAGGATGCAGCAGGGCATTGCCAATGGTTGCCAAGAGTTTCATTTCCAGAGGGCCCATTGGCGTTGAGACCGAGGGCAGACCCTCTCTATCTTTTCTTTGTGGAAGATCTTTGTGGAAGACCTCAAGGCCAAGGGCTGGGCAAGGGGGATGTTGCCCAAGGATTGCGTCGAGGCTGCCTGGGGATAGATTCTCTGCCTTCTGGAGTGGGTTTGCTGGAAGGGTGGGGTGGACTTTGCCAAGGTTGACCCCAAAGGAAGCGGCCAAATCGGTTGCAAGTGCTGGGGGATGGTTAGCAACAGCTGGGCTGTCGGGGGGCCTCAGTGCTCTGAATGCCGGTACCGGGTGCATCGGGACTCAGCCTCAGCCTTGGGAACTGTGCTGGGTGGATTAGAGGTTGTTTTGCGAGCTGGCAGTGCCTAGGGGGGAGGCTGGGGAAGGGGAACCGCCTGTCCAGTTGTTCTGTCGGGGGTTGTAGACCCAGACAAGTGGCGTGGAGCAGGAATGCCCGACCGCGAGGTAAGGACTCCGTCCTGCTGACGGGAAGGGTGGCCCGCGCTCTGTCCATAGGATGAGCGCCGGGAGGATGTCACTCTTGCCGACTTTGGTGTTCGCGCCAGAACTGCTCCGCAAAAGCCACCGTCGGGTGGAGAGGGGCACGGGGTTTGCTGCGCAGGGGCATGTTGGCTTCTTCAGGGGTGCGGTTGCCCTTGCGTTGATTGCAGCGTTCGCAAGCCGTCACCACATTGTCCCAACTGTGGGATCCCCCTTTGGAGAGGGGCACGACATGATCCAAGGTCAGATTGTGGGTGCTGCCACAATACTGGCAGGTGTGGTGATCCCGCCGCAAAACCTCCCGCCGATTCACAGGGGGCACGCGCCAAGCGCGCTCTTTGCCCTTGATGGTCAGGCGAATATGTTCGGGCACTTCAATGACCTGGCTGGGGGAGCGCACCTTCCACACCGGCACATGCATCATCGAGAGCGGCTCTGCTTTGCCTGTTAGCAGCAGTACGATTGCCCGCTTGATATTGACCCGGCTAATGGGCAAATAGTTTTGGGAAAAGACAACGATCGACTGTTCCAGAAGGTGGGTAGCGGCAGTCATGGCTCAGCTCTTCCATTTGCCGCCATTCTCCTGAGGAATCTGCCGAATGGCAAGCTTTTCCCCACCGCCATCGACACCGGCAGCGCTCAGACATTCAAGAGTTTCTTACGATCGCCAGCCAGACAGATGGGCTAGTATCCGGGTGATGGTTGGATCCCGTACCGCCCATGACTTACCCGCTGCACGTTGCCCTGGTTTGGCACCAACACCAACCCCTCTACAAAAGTCCGGTGGCGGGTAAATATCGCATGCCTTGGGTGCGCCTACACGGGATCAAAGATTACCTGGACTTGGTGTTGCTGTTGGAGCGCTATCCCCGCCTGCACCAAACGGTCAACTTGGTGCCCTCCCTGATTGTGCAAATCGAAGAGTACGTAGCCGGCTCGGCTTTTGATCCTTACCTGGAACTGACCTTATCCCCTGTCGAAAAGCTCAGCCCCGATCAACTGCGCTTTGTGGTCGAGCGCTTCTTCGACAGCCACTACCCCACCATGATCGAGCCCTATCCCCGCTATCGGCAGCTCTACAACCAACGGGAATCTCAGGGGGTGAACTGGTGTCTGCAGTACTGGACTCCGCAGGACTTCAGCGATCTGCTGGCCTGGCACAACCTGTCTTGGTTTGATCCTCTCTTTCAGGAGGATCCTGAGATTGAGGGCTGGATCAAAATGGGATCCGGTTTTACCCTGGCGGATCGGCAGCGGATCTACGCCAAGCAACAACAGATCCTCGGCGCTATCCTGCCCCAGCACGCCAAACTGCAGAGCAGCGGCCAACTGGAACTGACCACCAGCCCCTATACCCACCCCATCTTGCCCCTGTTGGTGAGCGAGCGCTCGGCGCGGGTGGCTCGGCCAGGGTTACCTTTGCCTCGCTACCCCTTTCACTGGGAGCAGGATGTCCACAGCCAACTGGAGCGGGCTAAGCAGATCTATCGGGAGCGCTTTGGCCGGGATCCGCGGGGCCTGTGGCCTTCCGAGCAATCCGTAAGCCCTGCCATTGTGCCGATTGTGCAAGAACAGGGCTTTGAGTGGATCATCTCCGACGAAGGGGTTTTGGGGTGGAGCCTGGGCCAGCCTTTTCATCGCGATGGGCAGGGCCACATTCTGGAGCCGGAGAAGCTCTACCGCCCCTACCGCCTGGAAACCGAGCGGGGGGATCTGGCCATCGTCTTTCGGGATCACCGCCTTTCGGATTTGATCGGCTTCAGCTACAGCGCCATGCCCGCCGATGCTGCCGCCAAAGATCTCATTGGCCATCTGGAGAGCATCCGCAACCGCCTGCCCCAGGAGCAGCCCTGGCTGGTGACCATCGCTCTGGATGGGGAAAACTGCTGGGAGTACTACCCCCAAGATGGCCGGCCCTTCTTGGAAAACCTCTATACCCGCCTCAGCCAGCACTCCTCCCTGCGGCTGGTGACCGTTTCGGAGTTTCTGGATCAGTTTCCGCCCACCGAGTTTTTGCCGGCAGAGCAACTTCACAGCGGCTCCTGGATCGAGGCAGATTTCACCACCTGGATTGGGGATCCGGTGAAAAACCGCGCTTGGGAGCTCTTGGCTCAGGCCCGCCAGGTGATTCAGGATCATCCCCGCGCCAATCCCCAAGCCTGGGAAGCCCTCTGGGCCGCCGAGGGATCCGATTGGTTCTGGTGGTTTGGGGCAGGCCACTCCTCCGCCCATGATGCCGTTTTCGACCAGTTGTTTCGGGAGCACCTGCAGGCGCTCTACACTGCTTTGGGAGAGGCGGTGCCGACCGTGCTGCAATTTCCCCTGGAGGATCATGACGGCCTAGGGGATCGCCTGCCGCAGGGGTTTATCCACCCGGCCATCAACGGTCGTCCGGCAGAACGGGAGTGGAGCCAAGCGGGGCGGGTGGAGATTGGAGCGGCCCGAGGCACCATGCACCGCAACAGCGCCGTTCGCCGCCTCTGGTACGGGTTTGATCACTTCAACCTCTATCTGCGGCTGGATTTTAACTCGGTGGTGCAGCGGCCCAAGCAATTGCTGGTGCTGTGGTTCTACCCCAACCGTGTCACCGTCAACAGCCCCATTCCCCTGCAGGGGTTGCCGGCAGAAGCCCCTCTCAACTACCACTACCGCCACCTGTTGCGGTTGTCACTGCCGCCTCCCGGCACCGGCCAGCATCCGGCGGAGGTGCAAGCTCAGCTCTTGCAAGCAGGGGAGTACCACACCTGGCACGCCATCGGCCATCAAGTGAAGGCGGTGGTGGATGCCTGTTTGGAGGTGGCCATCCCCTGGACCAATTTGGGCGCCCAGCCGGGGCAGGAGCTGCAATTTGTCATCCTGGCCGCGGATGGCGAGACCTTTCAGGAAGGGATCCCGCCCAAGGCCACCATTGCCCTGCGCAGACCCTGAGAGTGATGACCAGCAGAGCTTCAAGTTATGTCGCGCGATCTCTATCCCCCCATCGAGCCCTACGATCAAGGCTTTCTGGCGGTTTCCTCCCTCCACACCCTGTACTACGAGCAGTGCGGCAACCCGGCAGGCAAGCCGGTGGTGTTTTTGCACGGGGGGCCTGGAGGCGGGATCGATCCCATCTACCGGCAGTATTTCGATCCCAGCCGCTGGCGGGTGGTGCTGTTCGATCAGCGGGGCTGCGGGAAAAGTCGCCCCTATGCCGAGCTGCGGGAGAACACCACCTGGGATCTGGTGGCAGATATCGAGAAGTTGCGCCAGCATCTGGGCATTGATCGCTGGTTTGTGTTCGGGGGCAGCTGGGGCAGTGCCCTTGCCCTGGCCTACGGGCAAACCCACCCCCAATCCTGCCTGGGGTTTATCTTGCGGGGCATTTTTCTCTTGCGCCCTTTTGAGCTCCGCTGGTTTTACCAGTCGGGAGCCAGCTACTTTTTCCCCGACGCTTGGGAACATTACCTGGAGCCGATCCCTCCCGAAGAGCGGGATGACCTGCTGGCAGCCTACCACCGCCGCCTAAACGACCCAGATCCCCAGGTACGGCTGAGGGCAGCTCGCGCCTGGTCCGTCTGGGAGGCCAGCACCAGCAAGTTGATCCCCAGCCCAGAGCTCATCGAGCGCTTTGGTCGGGGAGAGTTTGCCGAGGCCTTTGCCCGCATTGAGTGCCATTACTTTGTCCACGGCGGTTTTTTGGATCCGGAGGATCAGCTCCTCAGGGGGGTGGGACGGCTGCGGCATCTGCCGGCGGTGATCGTCCAGGGGCGCTACGACGTGGTGTGCCCGCCCATCTCTGCTTGGGAGCTGCATCAGGCTTGGCCAGAAGCAGAGTTTCGGATGATCCCCGATGCTGGCCATTCCATCACCGAGCCCGGAATCCGCACCGCCCTCCTGGAAGCCACCGATCGCTTTGCTGGTTTGTGAGCCCCGCCGAGCCGACCCAGTGCTGCCAGGGATCCCAAGACCTTGAAGAATTGCTACAGGAAGGCCGGCAAAACCTTGGGATCCAGCCCAGAAGCACGGCCAAGCCTATCGACAGTTGGCGATTTTGGGTTTATCACTGAGGGAGGGGCGGTGCAAGCTGCCCACACCTGGCTGGTGCATCCACCCAAGTGCTTCGCGGATTCAAGCTCATTTCTACTTCACCGTTTCCAGGGTCGAACCATGCAGAAACCAACCCATCTGTTCAAGCTTGCCCTAGCCCTGCCCATCTCCTTCTTGCTGGCAGATGCAGTTGTGGCCTACCCCTGCGACTCGGTTGGGGGTGAAGCTTACAACCACCACGGCTCCACGGTTCAGGTCAGCAGCGACGCCAACAGCTTCGGGGTTCAGTGGTCGCCTGCCTCCTATGCTGTCGGCAACGGCTTCATTGGAGTTGCCATTGAAACGGTGAACGGCGAGCAAGCCCAGAGTGCCATCAGCCGTCGTCTGTTCGGCCCCGCACTTCGAGTTCAGGGGGTGCAGGTGGTCGGCTTGCTCCAGGATGGTCCTGCTCAACGAGCCGGTCTGGCCCAGGGCGATATTTTGATTGGAGTGGATGGGCAGCGGGTCACCTCCGTGCAACATGTGCAGCAGATCATCCAAAATACCCCGGTAGGCCAATCGGTGCCGATTACCTTCCGCCGTGGTGAGCAGGTGCTGTCAACGGTGGTTGTGGTGGGGGATGGCCGGGTGTTGCGCCCCTTGATGCTGCAGCAGCAGTGAGCCTTGTCGGGATCCCTACCCGGAGCTCTCTGTGAATGCCAATTGGAGTTCGGGATGGGCTGTCTGGGCAGTTTGCGGCCTCAACGGCTTGCTGTTTTTGGCCCTGGTTGCTCTCATTCCTGTCATTTTGAAGCTGCGCTCGGCTCTTGGGGTCACAGAGCAGGCCATGGCCGATTGGCGAGAAGCAGCTCAACAGGCCTTGGCTCCCACTCCCGCTGAGTTGCTGCGTCTGCGGGATCGTCTGCGCGAGAATCGCCATACCCTTGCCCGCTGGCAACGTCGTTTGCAGTTCTGGCAAGGGATCCGCAGGGTGGCCGTTTGGCTGGGGCGTAGGCTTTGAGGGATATGGATAGCAACTATCCTGTCTCCAATCCCATCCGGTTGCAGGTCATGGCCAACGCTCTGGCGGGGATTGCCGAAGAGATGGGAGCCCGCCTCATCCGCGGTTCATACTCGGCCAACATCAAGGAACGGCGGGATTGCTCCACAGCTCTGTTTGACGCGCAAGGGGCTTGCATTGCCCAGGCAGCTCACATCCCGGTGCATTTGGGCGCCCTTTCGCAGGCGGTGCGAGCGGTGGTGGCAGCCAACCCGCGACCCGGAGATGTGTTTGTCCTTAACGATCCCTACCAGGGGGGATCCCATCTGCCGGACGTTACGGTGGTCGCGGCCATTCCCGGCTGGAGGGATCCCGACCGGATTTGCGCCTATGCTGTGAACCGTGCTCATCACGCTGATATTGGAGGGATGCGCCCTGGCTCCATGCCCGCCGACTCCACAGAACTTTGGCAAGAGGGGCTGGTGATCCCGCCGGTACGGCTGGCTGGGCTCTCTCTAGAAGGAGAGTTGTACTGGCAGGAGGATCTGCTGCGCCTAATCCTGGCCAATGTGCGCAATGCCGAGCAGCGGCGGGGGGATCTGCAGGCCCAGGTGGGGGCCAGCGCAGTGGGGATGAGCCGGTTTCGGGAGCTGCTGGCCCGCTTTGGAGAAGAGGAAGCTTGGCAGTTGATCGCAGGGGTCATCGAGTACAGCCGCCGGCGGATGCGGGCGCAAATTCAGGCTCTGCCCGATGGGATCTACACGGCTGAGGATTGGTTGGAGGGCTACGGGGATCCGCCCGAACCCATCGAGATCCGGGTGCAGGTGGAAGTAGAGGGCGAGAAGCTGCGGGTGGACTTCACCGGCACTGCTCCGGCCATGGCGGGAAACCTGAACGCGCCCCTGGCCGTCACCCGCTCGGCAGTGTTGTTTGCCCTGCGTTGTCTGTTGGATCCCACGGCCCCCAGCAATGTCGGCTTGGAGGATCCCATCGAGATCGTGGCGCCGCCCGGCTGCTTGGTGAATGCCCAGTTTCCAGCAGCAGTGGTGGCGGGCAATGTGGAAACCTCGCAGCGCATTGCCGATGTGGTGTTCAAAGCTCTGGCTCCCGTGGCCGGATTGCGGAGCATCGCCCAGGGACAGGGCACCATGAACAACTGTGTGCTGGGCAACCGCCACTTCACCTACTACGAAACCCTGGGAGGTGGTCAGGGGGCCAGCCGGCAACGACCGGGTTTGGACGGAGTGCATGTGGGCATGAGCAATACCCTCAACACCCCCATCGAGGCTCTGGAGCTGGAGTATCCCCTGCGGGTACTGCGCTACGAGCTACGCCAGGATTCCGGCGGCCATGGCCAACAGCGGGGCGGCTGGGGGCTAATCCGCTCCATCCAGACTTTGCAGGATTGCACCCTCTCCCTGCTCACCGAGCGGCGCCACTATGCCCCCCAAGGAGAACAGGGAGGCGGGCCAGGCCAAGTGGGGATCAACCTCCTCAACGGGGATCCCTTGCCTGGCAAAATCAGCCGCTCCCTAAAAGCCGGCGACGTAATCACCCTCTACACGCCGGGCGGCGGGGCTTGGGGCTCAAACGAGGATGAGCAGGCTCCCGAACCCAGGTAGCGCAGGTGGTCAAGAAACAACTGCTCGCAGCGGCGAAGCACCTCATCGCGGCTGGCGAAGTGCTCCAGCCTTTGCACTTCTTGACCCTTCTCAAACAAAATTAAGGTCGGCAAAGAGCGCACCCGATAGCGGCGCGGCAGCCAAAAATTGTCGTCTACATTCACCCGCAGTACTTTGACCGCCCCTCCCCACTCGGCTACGAGACGGTCGGTAATCGGCTGAATGAAGCGACACAGGCCACACCAAGGGGCGCCGAAATCCACCAAAACCAACCCATCACTTGTCAAAAGTTCTTGATTAAAAGCATCTAAAGCAACTTGCAAGGCCATCACTCCCAAACTAAAGAAGTTCTTTGGGATCATGCTACCAGGCAACTTGGCTGGCTGCAGAAACCATTTGGGGATGGAAAGCATAAAGAATCAATACAAAGCTGAATACCCCCAGATAGGCCCAGCGAAAAAACTCTTGGGGGCGCAGTTGCTGTCGCTTCTGCAGAATGGCCAAGCCGGGGATCACGGAGGTGCGCGCCTTGAGATCGCGGAAGGCCTGCCCGTATTCCCGCTCCAGGCGGTGATCCCCATGCCAAACGGCAAACAGGTGGTAGGCAATGAGCCCAAGCGAGGTCACCACCATAAAGCTGGAGCCAATCCACAGGGAATGGGCCACACACCAGATCACCTGGCCCACCATTTGCGGATGACGGGTGATGCGGATGATCCCGGTCTCAAACAGGTGGATCTCCGGCTTGCGAATGGCGGCGATCTCCAGCAAGTTGAAGGTGGCCGGATACAAAAAGAAAAAAGAGAGGGCAGACAAAAGAGCAACGGTGGTGCGGATGCCTGGGACGGCTTGGAGATCCCAGAGAATCACCCCGTCGTAGCGATGGTTAAAAAAATAGATCAGCAACAGTGGTGCCAAACTGAGGCTCACCAGAGCAAAGAAGATGCGGTACAGACGGGATCCCAGCCAGCTTTCCCCCCAAGGCCGCAAGTAGGCCAGTCCGCTGTGAGCACAGGCAAATCCCAAGATTAGGGCCAGCATTGTCCAATGGGATCCGTACTGGCCCAGCTTCTGCAGAAAGTCGCTGAAGGGCGTGAACAGCATCTTTTGGATGACTCCTCTGGTGTTGCTGTGGCTTATGCTTAAAAATAAGTTACATTAGGTTCCCCATGCTCAAAACTTTTTTTCGGCGTCTTGTCAGCCTGCTCCTGTCTGTAGCCCTTTTGCTGGGATCAGGGAGTTCAGTTGCTCAGGCTGCCCGTCTCACCGGCAAGTATTACGAAGACAGCATGACCTTGATCCAAACCCTGCGCACCGTCCTTTCCGAAGGGGATCCCCTGATGAACCCAGAGGAGGCGCGAGCGGAAGCCATGCAGGCCATCCAGGAGTTTTCTGGGCGCTACCACGGCCATCGCTACGACAAGCTGCAGTCTTTTACCACTTTGCGCACGGTGTTTAATACGCTGGCCTCCCAGTACCGCACTTCCAGTCGACCTCTCAACCCCGAAAAGGTGGAGCGGGTGCTGATGCAACTGGATCGGGCGGAATTGGCCTTGCGCCGAGAAGGTTGAGCTTTTTTAGATCTCCGAGATCCAAATCACAGGCAAATCTCCTCGCTGTGGCCAAACTGTTCCCAGTCCCCGGAAGCCAGCATCTCCTCAGATGTCTTTTGTCAGATGTCTTTTGGAACCTGAAGGGGAAGAGTAAGGCTTTCTTGCTCATTTCGATTTTCGATTGAGGACTTGGGAGGTTGTGATGGTCAAAAATCGTTGGGCTTTGATCCCACTGCTGCTGATGGTTGGGGCTGTTGCTTCTCACCCAGCTTGGCTCCTGTCTCGCCCAGCCCAAGGACAGGTCGTTGGGGCTGTCGAGGAAGGATCCCCGGGCCCCTTTTTTGCAACGGACGGCCTGGCCCTGCGGGGCTATGACCCGGTGGCTTATTTCATCGACGGCAAGCCGGTCAAGGGATCCCCAGAGTATGAATGGGAGTGGGGAGGGGTGACCTGGAGGTTTGCCAGCGCCGAGAATCGGGAGCGGTTTCGCAACGACCCAGAGCGCTTTGCCCCCCAGTACGGCGGGTTTTGTGCCTGGGCCGTGGCCCACAACTACCTTTACCCGGTGGATCCCTTTGCCTGGAAAATTGTTGATGACAAGCTGTACCTGAACGCCAACCGGCGGGTACAGCGCAACTGGGAGCGCGACATCCCCGGCTTGATCAAGAGGGCAGATGCCAACTGGCCAGCTTTGAGAAGCCGATAGGCCCAAGTCCCTCTGGCCTGGGGTTCAATGGGCGAGGCGCAGAGTCACCTTGATGCCAACTCGGTAGGGGCCGCTTTCGCAGAGTTCCAGCTGGCCTCCCATTTCTCTCAGGAGCCGCTCGCTTACCCGCCAGACGGCACAGCCCTCTGTTTGAATGGGCACATGGCATCGCCCCTCAAGGTTCCACCGCAGGCACAGTCGCCCCTCTTCTTCTGCGGTGGGATAGGGGTGCAAAGCCATCGAACCGTAGCGTAGGGTGCGGATGCCCCAGCGACACACTCCCAGCAGCGCCTGCACCAAGCCGTGGGGATCCGCCCAAACGGTGAGGCTATCGGGGAGAAGGGGCACCTCAAAGGCCGAGGTGGGTTGTAGGGCCGGCCATTCGTAGCGAATGCCCTGATCCTGGGCCTGTAGGCGAGTTAGGCTGTACACATCCTGCAGGAGGGGGCGTAGTCGGGTCGGTTCCGGTCGCAGAGGTTGGATGGGCAGGTCATGGCGAGCCAGGCGGGTGTATTCCTCAAGCAGCTTGATCAGGCGCTCCACCGCTTCTTTGGCACTTTGCAGGTATTCCCGCTCCTCTTCGGGGGAATCACACAGAGCTGACAGCACCAACTGCAGGGAGCCCATCTGGCTGCTGAGGGGATTGCGCAGCTCATGGCCGATGCTGACGAGCAACTCTTGTTGAAAGGCTCGCATCACCTCAGAGCGTTCAAAAGCAAATTGCCAATCCACAGCCTCTTGCTTGTCGGCAGAGGCAGCCTGCTGGGGGAGTGGATCGGGTTTGGCTGCAGGCAAGGGTTTCCTCAAGAGGTGCTCCGAAGGAAAGACGGGGGATCCCGTCGAGGTTCAGATCCTTGGGTTTGGATCTTTGAGTTTTGGACAGCGAGGACTACGTCCCGCTGAGGCAATCGGGCTGCGGCAATACCCTGTCTTATGGGATCCTACCCTTTTCTATCCGACGAAGTGGGCGCTGACCACCCGTTCAACCCCGGCCAGATCTCGGTGAACTTGGATCTGCCGATAGCAGCCTCTAGCTTGCAACTGCTCCGCCACCCAAGGGGCTTGGCCTCGCATCACTTCCACCGCCCAAAAGGAGTTCGGGGCCAAGTAATCCGGTGCTGCTTGAATCAACAGCCGCAAGTGGGCTAGGCCATCTTCTCCGCCATCCAGAGCCTGTCGTGGCTCGTGCAGTCGCACCTCTGGCATGAGCGAGGCCAGCTCAGCAGAGGGAATGTAGGGAGGGTTGGAAACCAGGCCGCGCAGCTGCCCCCGCCAGGGATCCAAGGGCACAAACCAGGATCCCAGCAGCAACTTCACCCGCTCCTGCAGATGGTGGGCTGCCACATTGTCTGCTGCAATAGCCAAGGCCTCTGGGCTAGAATCCACGGCCAGAAGCCGCAACTGGGGGTGCTGATGGGCCAACGCAATGGCAATCGCCCCGCTGCCTGTACCCAGGTCGGCAAAACAGGATCCCGGCGGCAGAGGATTGGCCTGTAGCCAAAGGGAAGCCTGCTCCACCAGCAGCTCGGTCTCCGGGCGTGGGATCAGCACCGCCGGCGTCACCCGCAAGCTCAAGCCCGCCCACTCAACTTTGCCCAACAGGTACTGTAGGGGGATGCGCTCTTCCACCCTTTGCCGCCAAAGGGCCTGCACCTCCTCCAGGGGATCCCCCTCCCCAGCCGGAGCGCGACCCATCAACCGCTCCAATGGCCCCCACCCCAGCCGTTCCCTGAGCAAAATCTCCACTTCCTCGGCAGGGATCCCAGCCGCTTTTGCCGCCCTCAGGGCTTGGGCACGCCACTCTGTTAACCGCTTCACCAGAGCAGACGGGGATCCCATCAGGGGCTTAGGTTAACGCTGAGGCTGGGGACTTGCAGAAGGATTGGCAGGCCGGGCCAGGGATTGGATATACTCCAGCGCCGAGCGAGAGGGGATAAAGGCAATTTTCTGCACATCGGCCTGCGCGTCGGGGGCCAGCATACGCTCTACCACAATGGCCAGCGAGGTCACTTCAATCTGGGTTTTCCCAACCACATCCGGGTTCTGCGCCGCCGCCCGATCCAAAGCTCTCCGCAAATCGTTGCGGTCGAAGAAGAAGGGCACCACCTCATGGCCATCCTGCTCGATGGTCAGCAGCCCCTCTCCGGAGCGGCCATAGAACAGAGGCACACCAATCGCTTCTGCAGGCACATCTTGACCGGTTTCCTTCAGCACCTGCTTGGCTGCTTCCACATCAGAAGCCCGAGGCACCACCTCAAAATACAGGTCACTATTCTTGGCGCGCTCCTCTTCCGATTTTTCGTAGGCATACCCCAGCGAGAGAGGCACCACCCGGGCTTGACTGGCTATCTCGGGGTTGCTGGCTTTCACCTGCTCCAACATTTGTTGGGCCTGGGCCTGATCCAGCCACAAGGAAACCACTTGGATGGTGCGGCCATCTCGCTCCACATTGGCGACAACGGGGGTGCCGTTCTGAGACACAATGGCAAAAACAGGCACCAGATTTAGCCGCTCCGCCACCTCTTGCCGGCTCATGGGGCCTGCGGCTGCCTGAGCCAGTAGGGCATTCTCCTGAGCCCAAACAGGAGTCACAGCCAAACCCCCCCAAGCTGTTCCGATCAGGATCCCGGCTACGCCGCCCACCTGAGCTGCACAGCGGCAGAGGGAGCGCACAGGCGATACTACATTACAACGCGTCATTCTCATCTCAACTCCCGGCATCGCGCCTTGTTCTGGTTGCTATGGGGTCAGCTTCCTAAGTACTAACCAACAGCCTGGGGCAAATCAAAAGCTGCCTAGATTAAACCCGCTCAACAGGGCTTAGGCTAGCGATGCGGCACACTCTCAGCCTTAGGATCCCGGTTGGCCATCGCTGACAACACCCCGGCACACCTATCTTGAAGAGCGCTCTTGGGCCACCCTAGAAGCCAAGGTTAGAACATCTGCTCGACCTCTGTCGAGGGGCAAAGCCCCTATTTTGGGTGGGGATCCCGCATCACCCAATACTATATACGGAGTCGCATACAACTGATCCACGCTAGATGCAGATCCCTCCGAGGGTTGTGTACCCAGCTCTCCCATAAAACGCTGCCTATTCCAGCCTTGTTCGGCGGTGTCCTGATGTAGCCGCGCAAACGTGGCAGCTGCTGTTAACTTTTGTTAAGGTAGGGGTGCGAACCCACAGCTGTAGGGAGCATTGAGTCATGGCTAAGATCTTCACCGCTGAATTCAACCAATTTGAGACCATCAACGCTACTCAGGCCTGGTCTTTGTTTTTCACCATCAGCGCTTCCGATCGGCTGCTGGGTGACAACCCGGCTGTTGGCCGCTACCTAACGTTGGCTTTGTTCAGCGCCGTCCTCACCGGGATCCTGAATGTGCTGGTGGCTTCTTAGCTAGACCCTTTGCGGACGGAACGAGTTTTTTGTTAAGAGGCCGCCGGCAGAGGCAGCTTGACCTGAGACAAGGGGATCCTGCTCTCAGGTTTTTTGATTTTGAATGGGAAAGGATCCCTTGTTCTCTTTGTGGGGCTGTCTTCCGATGAAAGCTGCTGGGATAGATTTCGCGGAAACGGATCACTTTGAGGCGCCGCCTCTGACCACCAAGTTGCCCCTGCTGCTGGCCCCGGCGGGGGATTGGGAGTGTGCCAAGGCGGCAGTGGAAAACGGGGCCGATGCCATTTACTTTGGGCTGGAGCGCTTCAACGCCCGGATGCGTGCCCGCAACTTTACGGAAGCGGATTTGCCGGAACTGATGGCCTGGCTGCACCGGCGGGGGGTACGGGGCTATGTTACTTTGAATACTCTGGTTTTTCCAAGGGAGCTGACGGAAGCCGAGGGATACATCCGCTCGATGATTGCGGCGGGGGTGGATGCGGTGATTGTGCAGGATATTGGCATCGCCCGCCTGATCCGGCATCTTTCCCCCGATTTCCCCATCCATGCTTCCACGCAAATGACCATCACCAGTGGAGTGGGAGCGGAGTTTGCCGCTGAGCTGGGCTGTGAGGTGGTGGTGCTGGCGCGGGAATGTTCCCTCCAGGAAATCGCCCAGATCCAGGCCTATCTGCAAGAGAAGGGATCCTCCCTATCTCTGGAGGTCTTTGTGCATGGGGCGTTGTGCGTGGCCTACTCGGGGCAATGTCTGACCAGCGAGGCGCTGGGGGGGCGTTCGGCCAATCGGGGGGAATGTGCCCAAGCCTGCCGCATGCCCTATGAGCTGGTGGTAGACGGGATCCGCCGCGACTTGGGGGAGAGGCGGTATCTGCTCAGCCCTCAAGATTTGGCCGGGCTGGAGGTGCTACCGGAGCTGGTGAAGCTGGGGATCCGCTGTCTGAAAATTGAGGGCCGGCTGAAATCCCCAGAATATGTAGCCAATGTAACGCGGGTGTATCGGCAGGCCTTGGATGCGCTGGGGGTGGGACAGCCGTGGCAGCCCTCGCAACAGGAACGCTACGAGCTGGAGATGAGCTTTTCTCGTGGGCTCTACACAGGCTGGCTGCGGGGCATCAACAACCAGGAGCTGGTGCACGCGCGGTTTGGCAAGAAACGGGGGGTTTACCTGGGGCAAGTGGTGGGGATCCAACAGGATCAGGTGGGGATCCGGCTGGAGGCACCCCTCAAAGCTGGGGACGGCGTGGTGTTTGACCAGGGGCAGCCGGAGTTGCCGGAGCAGGGGGGGCGAGTTTACCGGGTGCAAGAGAAGCAGGGGCTGGCCTGGCTCAGCTTTGGAGAGGGGGCCATTGACCTCAAACGTCTGCGGGTGGGGGATCGCCTCTGGAAGACCAGCGACCCGGAACTGGAAAAGCGCCTGCGCCAAAGCTACGCCGGGGATCACCCCCGCTTTCAGCGGCCTGTCCACATGGAGGTTCACGGCCAAGTGGGATCCCCGCTGATGCTGATCCTGCGGGATGAGCAAGGCCATACGGTGCAGGTGGATTCGCCGCTGCCCCTGGAAGCTGCCCACCGCCAACCCCTCACCACCGAAAAACTGCGACAGCAACTGGGCCGTTTGGGCTCCACTCCCTTCAAGTTGGGATCCCTGCACAATGCCTTGCAGGGGGAGGTAATGCTGCCGGTGAGCCTGCTCAACCAGATGCGCCGACAAGCGGTGGAACGCCTACAAGCTCTGCGAGCTCAGCCCCCGCGCTGGCAACTCAATCCCGAAGCTCGCTGGCAAGATCTGGTGCCTTCTCAGGAGGAGCCCGAAAGGGGATCCCCGCAGTTGGTGGTGTTGGTGCGGGATCCGGCGCAACTGCTGGCGGCGATAGCCAGCGGTATTAGGCAGATCTATCTGGAGTTTGAGGATCCCCGCCGCTATCGGGAGGTGATCCGCACAACCAAAGCCGCCCATCCCGAGGTGGAACTGTGGGTCGCTCCGCCCCGCATCACCAAGCCAGGAGAAACCTGGATCCTAAAGCAAGTGTTGGTCGGCGGAGCCGATGGCTACTTGGTGAGAAATTACGACCATCTCCGTTTTTTTGCCGGTCAGCGCTGCATTGGGGATTTTTCCTTGAATGTGGCCAATCCCATCACGGCCCACTATCTCAAAACCCGTTACAACCTGGAGCGCCTGACGGCTTCCTATGACCTCAACCACGAGCAACTGGGATCCCTGCTGCAAGCCGGCCCCGCCCATAGGTATGAGGTTACCCTTCATCAACATATGCCCCTGTTCCACATGGAGCACTGCGTCTTTTGCGCCTTTTTATCCAGCGGAACGGATTACACCAATTGTGGTCGCCCATGTGAAAAACACGAGGTGAAGCTGAGGGACAGGGCCAATGTCGAGCACATTTTGAAGGCCGATGCCGGCTGTCGGAATACCCTCTACAACGGCAAGGCCCAAACGGGGGCAGAATATGTGCCGAAATTATTGGCCTTGGGCCTGCGCTATTTGCGCATCGAATTTTTGCATGAATCCCCCGCCGAGATCCAACAAACCCTGCACCGCTATCAGCAACTCCTACAAGGTCAACTCAGCGGATCCCAACTGTGGCAGGAGCTGAAGCTACACAGCCAATTGGGGGTTACGCGCGGGTCTTTGGAGAGTTAACGGCTGCGTTGCTTCTACCCTGGGGCTGTCGAGGCTGGATGCGCAGCCACGCCCTGAGCAGAGGATATGGAAAACATTCCCGCAAAATTGGCGTAAAATTTCCTTAGAGTATGGCTGTTCCAAGTCCATTCTGCCCACTTCCCCAACTGCTGCTCAGCTTTTTCTTTATCCTCTGGTTGCCGTGAAACACACCCTCAGCGCCCTCGTGCAGGATCAGCCTGGCGTTTTAACCCGCATTGCGGGGATGTTTGCCCGTCGCGGCTTTAACATCGACAGCCTCACCGTTGGCCCCACCGAACGACCGGGGATCTCTCGCATCACCATGGTGGTGCAGGGAGATGAACACGATGTGGAGCAGATGACGAAGCAGCTCTACAAGCTCATCGACGTGCTGAAAGTTACCGATATCACCCATGTTCCCTGCGTGGAACGGGAGCTGATGCTGGTCAAGGTCAATGCCAGCCCCGATACCCGCTCCGCCATTATGGATGTGGCCCAAATGTTTCGCGCCCGGATTGTGGATGTGGCAGAGGAGTCTTTGACTCTCGAGGTAACCGGGGATCCCGGCAAAATGGTGGCCATCATCAAGATGTTGACCAGCTTTGGCATCCGTGAGATCGCCCGTACCGGCCTGGTGGCTCTCACCCGCGAGTCCGGCGTGAATACGGAATACCTGAAGCACCACCCCACCTTAGTTACCGTCTGATGGCCTCAGGGGAAGCGATGCCAAAACTGGGGTGGAGTTGTAGGGGATCGGTTCTGCGGGGCACGATTAGCCTTGTGGCTATTGTGCTGGTGGGGCTGCTGGTCGGCTGTGGCCCCAGGCCGCCAAAACCGATTGTGCAGCAGGCCCTCGCCTATCAGATCGCTCATTTGTCCGGGCCGGTGGGATCCTTGGTGGGCAGCGACCGGTTGTCGGCACATCTGGAATTGCAGGATGTGAAAATCCGCCAAGATCGCCGTGAACCTTTGCTGTTAGTCTCAGGAGAAACCCTGGAAGGCCATCACCTCAGCGGTACCTACACCCTGAGCGTGCAGCCGCCGGGATCCCGCCGCCCCTATCGCCGCAAAGGGGATCCCTTCCAGATCACCCTGGCTCACCAAAAGCCACGAACTGCTGCTACCCAGCGCTCGCGGGATCAGGAGCCCGACCGCGTTGAAACCGCGCCCGAACGGTGGCTGCTGGCCTACAGCTCACCGGATTCCAAGACCTGGACAGTCATCGACTTTCTGCCTCAGCCCGCACCGGCACCGGAGTGGTCTCCTGCCGAGCCAGAACCTACACTGCCGGCAACCGCGCCTGCTGCCGTTGACGTTGGCAGGACGGAGTCCGATGAAGCCCTGAACCAGCCCAGCCCTATTCCTACTCCTGCCTGAAGCAGAGTTTGGGGATATCCCAGCTCACCGCAGCAGAGCTGCCCCCCAGCCAAATAGCCCATCCACCAACAGGGTATTCAGCACTGCTCCCGCAAATGCCCAATGGTGCAAGCGGCGGGATCCCTGGACTCTCCACAATCCAACACCCAGCAACAGAAGGCCCAAGCCGATGCCCCAACCCAGGCCCCAGGGGGTAGCCATTTTGTCAAGAGCGGCCCTAAAGGGGACAACCGCCTGCTCCAACCGGTCAAACTGCATCGCCTGCCGCCACTCAGGCAGCAGCCCCACCGAGTGAATGTAGAGATCTGTAACCGCCGTACCCCACAGGGAGCCGAGATAAAACCAGGTACCGATGCGGGCAAACCGTCGCCGTGTCCCCCACCAGACAATCGGGATCCCCAAGGCTTCCATGGGCATGTGCCAAAGAGGCTCAAAGCGCAGCCAGCCCCAATACAGGGATCCTGCCAGCCAAGTCAGGGTAAAGCCGTACAGCAAATCTCCCCACAGGCGGGTACGGGGCTGGGAGTAGAGATGCAAGCTAAGGCCCAGCCAGCCCAAAGACATCACCAAGCTGACCCAAGGGGCATACCGCACCAGGGGCGCTTGCACAAAAACGGGCAGACTCACAAGCAGAGCTGCCACTCCCCCAATGGCATGGTGGGATCGAAAACGCCTTTGAGCCGAGAGAGGGCGGGGATCCAGCCCGGCCAAACGCTCAGAGGACAGCAGAGGCTCATCTTGGAGAGGGGGTAAAAAAGGTGTAGAAGACAAAATGCAATATTAAAAACCTTTACATCAGTTAACATAGCACCTTCTTTGCCCTTCCCTCTTCTCCCCAGCAGGAGCGGGGAAGCCTTGGGGGCCTGGCATTCTCTCTCCAGAGATGTCAGGGTGGGAAGGAGGTGCTGGCCGGAGGAAACTGTATGGACTTGTTGTTGGCAGGAGACATCGGGGGCACCAAAACCAGCCTCAGCCTTGTCAATGCCGAGGATCCCGAGCACAGCCTTTACCACTGCCGCTATGCCAGCCAAGATTACGCCAACCTCGCCCCAATGGTGGGAGAGTTTCTGGCCCAGGCTCGGCGGGAGCTGGGGCGAGATCCACAGCCTGCTGCCGCCTGTTTTGCAGTGGCCGGCCCCGTCATGGAAACAAGGGGCTCAGGGTCTGAGGGACAGACTGCCAAAGTGACCAACTTGCCCTGGGATCTGCAGTCGAGCCAATTGGCCGCAGAGCTGGGGATCCCGCGCGTAGCCTTGATCAACGACTTCAGCGCTGTGGGGTATGGCGTGCTTGCCCTCGGCGACCAGGATCTGGACACCTTGCAAGTGGGTGAGCGTCAACCGCGGGCTCCGATTGGCGTGATGGGAGCAGGCACGGGTTTGGGGCAGGCTTACCTTACCTGGGGAGAAGGGGGTTACCAAGTTCATGCCAGCGAGGGCGGTCACGTGGACTTTTCCCCGCGCACTCCTCTGGAGTGGGAGCTCTTGAGGTATTTGCAAAAACGGCACGGACGTGTCTCCACCGAGCGGGTGGTCTCGGGGCAGGGGATCGTTGCCATTTATCAATTTTTGCGGGATAGCCAGTGGGGCTCAGGAGAAGAACAGCTGCTGGCCCAAATTGAGGCTTGGGAAAAGGGAGCTAAGCATATTGACCCGGCAGCCCAAATTGCCAATGCTGCCATGGAAGCACGGGATCCTCTGGCGGTGGAGTGTCTGCGGCTTTTCATCAGCCTGTACGGGGCTGCAGTCGGGAACTTTGCCCTACACCTATTGCCGCGCGGGGGCCTGTTCATCGCTGGGGGGATCGCGCCCAAGCTCTTGCGCCTACTGCATCAAGGGGAGTTTTTGTCCTCGTTTTTGGATAAGGGGCGGATGCGTCCTCTTCTGGAGCAACTGTCGGTGCAGGTGGTGGTGAATGCGCAGGTGGGGCTGAGGGGAGCTGCTCGCTACGCCGCCAACCTTTGGTAGGGAGCAGCCGCTGCTACTGAGGTTGCCGCCCCGGCCCAGCAGGCGATCGCAGCAATCCCAATGGGTGCTGGAAAATCTCGCCCAGCTGCCCTTTGCCGGGATCCCAGACTTCTTCCTTGAGCCAGCAGATGGGTCAAGATGGGATTGCGCCTTTGCTTGGCTGGCCCCATACCGGAAAGCACTCCGCCTGGGGCTGCGCTATCCAACCGACAATGATTGCCACCACGCAGAGGGACTTCATAGAAACTTCATGGTTGATCCGATGAATCCAATCTTTTGGGCTTTGGGCATAGCTGTGCTGCTGGCCGTGGGCTTGGCAGCCTATCTGTTGACTGCTCGCAAATACGAGTCTCCCGCCTCTGTGGCCAAGTCTTACGACGAGTGGACTCGGGATGGGATCCTAGAGTTTTACTGGGGCGAACACATTCACCTAGGCCACTACGGCTCTCCTCCCCAACGAAAAAATTTTCTGCAGGCCAAGCACGACTTTGTCCACGAGATGGTGCGCTGGGGGGGGTTGGATCGACTGCCTGCAGGGACAACCGTGTTGGATGTGGGCTGCGGCATTGGTGGGAGCTGCCGCATCTTGGCCCGTGACTACGGCTTTGTCGTTACCGGCATCACCATCAGCCCTCAGCAGGTGAAGCGGGCACAGGAGCTCACCCCCCCTGATCTGCCTGTCCAGTTTCAGGTGGCAGATGCCCTCGACCTGCCCTTCCCCGATGCCAGCTTCGATGTGGTGTGGTCCATTGAGGCAGGGCCTCACATGCCGGACAAGGCCCGCTATGCCCAAGAGATGCTGCGGGTGTTGAAGCCAGGGGGAATCCTGGTGGTGGCGGACTGGAACCAGCGGGACGACCGGCAAAAGCCCCTGAACTTTTGGGAGCGGCTGGTGATGCGGCAACTGTTGGATCAATGGTCACACCCTTCCTTCTCCAGCATCGAAGGCTTTGCCGAGCAGTTGGAGGCTACTGGCCTGGTGGCGGGACGGGTAGAAACCGCCGACTGGACTCAGGAGACCCTTCCCTCTTGGCTGGATTCCATCTGGCAGGGTGTTGTCCGCCCTGAGGGCTTTCTCAGGTTTGGCTTGGTCGGCTTGGTGAAGTCCTTGCGGGAGGTACCCACCTTTTTGCTGATGCGGCTGGCTTTCGGCACAGGGCTGTGTCGCTTTGGCATGTTCCGAGCGGTGCGGGCAGCTTGTGCTCACAGCCCCAGCTCGGACTTAGCCTGTTGGGCGGCCAGGAGCACCTCCGCATCCTCAGCCTGAGACCAGTCGGGGTCGGCGATCTCGGCGTAGAACCGCTGGTCGTAGGGGCGGGTTTGCACCACCACCGGCATGGGCACAGCGTGGCCGAGAAGGAGGGCCTGTTGCTTGGAATCCAGCTTGGCCAACACCGTTCTCAAGTTCTGGCTACCCGCCACCCCTGTGAACACCGCCTCGATATCTTGGTCGTCGTTGAGCAGCGCCGTAATGCGAGTGCCCAACTGCGACATCACCTCGCTGTCGATGCGGGAAGGGCGCTGATCCACCACCAGCAGCGTGACAAAGTACTTGCGCATCTCGCGGGCAATGGTGCCGAAAATGGTCTGCTTGGCTGCCCGCGGATTCAAAAAGCGATGGGCCTCCTCAATGGTGATGCATAGTTGACGGGGCTTGTCGAGGGGATTTTTGGATTGCAAGTACCGCTCCGTCTGGTGCACGTAGGCCTGGTGAATGCGGCGGGTGATGACGTTGGCCGCCAACATGTAGGAGAGCAAGTTGGACTGGGATCCAAACTCGATAACCACGTGAATGCCGCGGCTGAGGGCATCCAAAATCTGGCCGATGTAGTTGTGGGGCAGGGTGCTGCGGATGTACTTGAGGTTGTCAAGGCGGGTGAGCTTGCGCTGCAGGGCCATCATCGAGGCTTTGTTGCCCATTTTCTGTTCGCAAAACTCTTGGATCTCGGCGTTGGAAAGGCTCAAGAGGCGGCTGATCCAGTCGCGGCCAAACTCGTTGCGCAGGATGATGGCATTTTCCAAGCTGGCTTCCGATAGGTTCAGCTCATCTGCCAACAGGGCCAGATCCTCCACTTCGATTTGGTTGTAGGCGATGAAGAGCTCCTGCGCATCCCGCACCCCTCGCCGCCGGGTGGAATCGGGATCCAGGGTATAGATCTGTACCTGACCGGGAAAGAGCTGCCGCAAGCCCTTGACGGTGCTGGCGTGTTTGTCTTCGCTGGCCGCCTCCCAGCCGTACTCGGAGTGCATGTCAAAGATCAAGTTCACCGCTGCCCGTTTGCGGATGATGCCGGCCAGGATCAGGCGGGCTAGAAAGGACTTGCCGGTGCCCGATTTGCCGAAAATGCCGTTGCTGCGCTCCACCCAGCGATCCAAGTCCAAACAGATGGGCACAGCCATGTCGAGGGGCTGGCCGATAGCAAAGTTGCGCCGCTCCGGGTCGTCTTCCCAGCCGAAGACGGTGCGAAAGTCCAGTTCCCGTGCCTCATACACTTGCGAAAAATGGGCGGGCACTGTTTTCACGGGCAGCAGCTCCATGGCGCCAGCGGAAGGGGGTTCTTGGCCGAGGGGAGCTGCCAACGCTTCTGGCCGTTCGGGATTGACCAGGGGATACAGCCTTTCCCCTTCCGTTTGCCGCGGCACCAACATCAGCATCGGGGTGAGGGCAATAATGCCGTAGGTGCCGGTACCTGCCAGCACCTCCTGCAGCAAGGTCTCTTCCGGGCGGGGGGGATTGACCAGAATTTGGGGGTTGCTGGTTTCTAGGGTAACGTCAGTAAGCAGGCCAAAGAAGCGGTTGCGCTGCCCCTGGATCACCACGAATTTGCCCACCCGCAAGTCTTCTACCGAGACACCGGGATTGAGGCGAGCTTCCAGCCCTCGACTCAGGGATCCCTGAATCACGGTGGCCAAAGGTTGAGGAGGGGTCATGGCAGTGGGGGTTGGGTTCCAGATGCCTTATTCAGTTGCCCATCTGTAAGCGGGCGCTGGTGCGGGGGGCGCCATCCTGCACAATCCAGGTGCGGACGATCTCCACTTCCTCCGGCGTCCAAAAGCCCAGACGGGACAGGGGCAGCCCGCGGGCCTGAATGTAAGCAATCTTCGGGGAGTCGCCGCGAGCTTGGGGGCGGTTGAGCTGAACTCTAGTCTCGACTGAATGCAGTGTACATTATATATATTCAGTATGCCCCAATTTGTAGCTCCAAAGGGAACAGCAATAGGTTTAGTGCTGAACTAGGTTGTGTTGATCTTTCATTTGAGCCAAAAGAGAGCACTGACGAGATAGAGAAAACTCAAGAAGTTCCTGGCCA
>NZ_JANSHM010000006.1:0-72679 GCF_047461635.1 Synechococcus sp. W55.2
CTTCTTTCCCAATGTTAACTCTCTCTTCTGTCTGTAAAAAAGCCAATATCTTCTGCCATTTGTTTTCATCTAAAAAAACCAACTTCATCCTCTTTCCTCTATAAATTATTCTCTCTATACTAACATAAGATCAACACGACCTGGGACTCCGTCCCGCTGGCGCGATCAGAGAAGATAGCAGAATCGGCAAAGTCCAGCTGCTCTGGGCGCAAAGCAAGACAGAGCTCTCGAAAAATTTGAGTTAACCGCCTATCATGCAGACCATCATCATGACTGTGGGCACCTCCTTGCTCACCAACCTTGACAAAGACCTGCAGCCGCAGCGCCCCTGGGTGGGACAAAAAACCATCGGGGATCCGGAGCAAGCGCTGGCCTGGATGAAAAGAACCGATCTGGAGCTGATCAGCGCCGAAACCAACACCTACTACCGCCTGGATCCCACCCCCGGCGATGCTTTGGTTCTGCTGCACTCCGCAACCCCCCATGGGCTGGAGTGTGCCCGGATTTTGAAGCTCTTCTTTGAAAGAGAACTGGGCCAACAACAGGTTTCTCTGGTGCCCCTTCCCGGCATCGACTACGAGCTAGAGGGATCCTCTCTGGAGCGGATGGCCGAGCTGTTGAAACAGTTGGCAGAGAGCGCCAAGGGGATCGTCACCTTTGCCGCCACCGGTGGGTTCAAAGCCCAAGCCATGATCATGGCTGTGGTGGGCAGCCAATTGGGGATCCCAGTTTGCTACATCCATGAGCAATACAAGTCTTTGGTCTACCTGCCCTACCTACAGCCGGAAGTTCAGCCCCGGATCCCTCGGGCAGGTCTTCCCGATTCAGGCCGACCTCGCTCCGAAGTCATCCAGCTGCAGGTCGACAGCAGCCACCACCGTCCTCGCAGCTGGGTCAAGGTGGAAAAACTCCTGCGAGACATTCCCTGGGTGGATCTGGTCCGCTACGACCCGCACGCTTACTCTGCCCCCAAAAACAGCGTCAAAGCTGCAAACCGCAAAACAGAGGACGGCCGCCACATCTTGTGGATCCATCTCCACCAGAGCCAGGACACCCACCTTGCTGTCAGGGTAGAGACCACCGGTTACACCCCTGAGCACCTGGAGCAGGCCGCCGCTGAGTTGCGGGAGCGCTTGGGTCGTCTGGTGTGAGTTCCCCCCAGGGAAGGAACAGGCCAAGATCCACCCCCGGCCTTTCGCGAGGTGAGCGCGGGGCATTTTGTGGCTTGTCACCTGGTGCCCTAGGTAGCCCTCAAGGGATCCCGGCCACGCCGGTTTGGCGGGCAGCCTGGATTACCGCAGCGGCCACCTGAGGAACCACCCGCCCGTCGAAGACCGAGGGGATGATCCACTGGGGATCCAACTCTTCGGCAGGGATCAAGGCAGCAATGGCTTGAGCGGCAGCCAGGCACATCTCGGTGTTGATCTGCTTGGCGCGGCAGTCGAGGGCGCCGCGAAACACGCCCGGAAAGGCCAGCACGTTGTTGATTTGGTTGGGGTAGTCGCTGCGGCCCGTGGCCATCACTGCCACCCGATTGCCCACCAGCTCCGGCTGGATCTCGGGCACCGGGTTGGCCAGGGCAAAGACGATGGGATCCGGTGCCATTTTTTCTACCATCTCCACTGTCAGGGCATTGGCCACGCTCACCCCAATAAACACATCCGCTCCCACCAAGGCTTCCGCCAGGGATCCCTTCTCCTCGACGGCAATGGCCGCCTTCTCGGGGGTGAGATCGGAACGGGAGCGGCTGAGGATCCCTTGGCGGTCGCAGACCAGGATGTGGGCTGCCCCGGCCCGCCGCAGCAGTTGCGTCACGGCAATGCCGGCTGCCCCGGCCCCGTTGAGGACAATGCGCACCTCGTCTAGGCTCTTTTTCACCACTTTCAGGGCATTCAGCAGCGCCGCCAGCACCACAATGGCGGTGCCGTGCTGATCGTCGTGAAACACCGGCAGGTTGAGGCGGGCCTTGAGCTGAGACTCAATGGCAAAGCAGCGAGGGGCGCTGATGTCTTCCAGGTTAAAGCCGCCAAATCCCGGCGCCAGGCGCACCACCGTCTCTACAATTTCCCCCACCTCCTGAGTGGCCAGGCACAGAGGGAAAGCATCGATATCGGCAAAGCGCTTGAACAGCGCCGCCTTCCCCTCCATCACCGGCAAAGCTGCCTCCGGGCCGACATTCCCCAAGCCCAGCACCGCACTGCCATCGGTTACAATGCCTACACTGTTGCCCTTGATGGTGTACTCATAGACCGCGGCGGGGTTGGCAGCAATTTCTAGGGAAACCCGCCCCACCCCCGGCGTGTAGGCCATGGCCAGATCGGCGGCGCTCTCCAGGGGGCTTTTGGCCACCACTTGCAGTTTTCCCCCTCGATGCAGCTCAAAGGTGCGATCTACCACCCGCTCCACTTTCACATTGGGTAGGGCAGCCACGGCGGCGCGAATTTGCTGGGCATGCTCGCTGCTGACGGCATCCACCGCGATCTCCCGTACCGTCTCCGCAGGGGATTGGTGGATGAGGTCGATCTGGCTGAGGCTGCCTCCCACTTCCGCAATGGCCTGGGTGACGCGGGCTAGGGCTCCCGGCTGGTTGAGCAGGCGAATGCGCAGGGCAATGCTATAGCTAGAGCTGGGGGTAAGTTTTGTCATAGCTCCCTATGGTAGACGAAAAATCCAATTCCGACTTGTACACCTTGGCCGATTGGCTGGAGGGTTACTACAGCAACCGCGCCCAGGCGATGGCGGAGCCGGTGTGGTTTGTGCCGGTCAGCCTTTGGTACGTGCGCCTTCCCCACCTGTTCTCGGAGGGGATCGGCTTTTTTACCGAGCAATTTAACCAGCACACGCCGGGCCAGTTTTATCGCAGCCGGGTGCTCCAGGTATTGGGGGATCCCTTGCGGATCGAGAACTACAAATTGCGGGATCAAGCAGCTTGGGCAGGTGCCTCTCAGGATCCGCAGCGCTTGGCGCAGCTCTCCTTGGCCGACCTGGAGCATTTGCCCGGTTGTCGCATTTTGGTGGAAAAGCGCCCAGACTGCTACCACGGCGAAATGCTGCCAGGTGGAGAATGTCGTCTGAACCCCGGGGATAGCACCTATATCCACATCGAGTTCGACCTCACCCCCAGCGAATTCATCACCTGGGATCGGGGCTTTGACGCCGCCACTGGCCAACAAACCTGGGGATCCCGCGCCGGACCCTACCGTTACCAAAAAGGGATCCCACCGGCTCCTCTTCAGGTCTGAACCTTCAAAACAGGAAGGGAAACAGATCTCGAAACCCTTTGCGCAGCCTGAGCAAAAAGATCAGCCGCTCCACCTCTGGAGAGACAGATCCGGTTTCGGGCCGAGCTGCCAAGGCTTCCTGGAGTTCTAGAGCTTCGTCGGCGGTGAGGGGCTGATGATCGACCGGAGAGCGAGCCCGCAAATCTGGCTGCGCCCGCAGCACCTCCTCAGGGATCTCAGAAGCGGGGGGCAGAGCCAAAGCCTGATCTGGGGGATACAGCAGGAACACCAGCAGACTGGCCCATCCACCGCTCCTTCTGGCCCAATGCTGTCGGTTCACCTGGTCGGATCTCCCGGCTAACTCCACCCTAATCCTAGCCACCCCAAAGACCTCAGCCCGTCTCTCGGCACCGCAGAACCGGCACGGTGAGATCATGAAAGGATCCCAGGTGTATTCCTCGCGGGTTCAATTCTTCAACATCCGACTCAGGAGCTTGCCCAGGCTATTTTTTGGATCCAGCCATCCTAGCTGGCGATTGCTTCTGAGCGCTCCTGGATCACCCGGTCTACTATGCCGTAAGCCTGAGCTTCCGTGGCCGAGAGGTAAAAGTCTCGCTCCACATCCCGCTCGATTTTCTCCAGCGGTTGGCCGGTGGTTTGCGCCAAGATCTCGTTCATGCGCCGTTTGACCCGCAGCGTTTCGCGGGCGCGAATTTCAATGTCGCTGGCTTGGCCTTGGATCGTGCCCAGCGAAGGCTGGTGCAGCATGATGCGGGAGTGGGGCAGGGCAAACCGCTTGCCCTTGGTGCCAGCAGCCAACAAAAAGGCTCCCATTGAAGCTGCTTGGCCCACGCAAACCGTAACGATATCTGGCTTGATGTGGTTCATGGTGTCGTAGATGGCCATGCCCGCCGTCACAGAGCCCCCGGGAGAATTGATGTACATCACAATGTCCTTTTGCGGATCCTGCGAGTTGAGGTAGAGCATCACCCCCACGATGGTATTGGCCAAGCTATCGTCAATGGGCTCGCCGATAAACAAAATCCGCTCTTGGTACAGGCGATCGTCAAGGCTAATCCACTGGCTATAGGGCTCGCCGGGCAAACGGTAGGGAACCCGAGGCACTCCAATCGGCATAAGTTTCTCCTGGCAAAGTATGAAACACAGAACGACGCGCTTGTAAGATATCTTCCGCGCTCAAATCCAGCTGGGGCAAAACCGAGGAAACAATGCGTCCAGATCCAGTTTTGACCTCGCCTTCGTATTCTCCGCCAACCCAGCGCACCGCGGAAACGGACTGCTTGGCTGGATCCACTGGGATCCCACGGGCAGCGTAATCTTTGCGCTTGTCTTGATCATCGCGTTTTTCATGGTCCACTCCGGGGCAAACCACCTCCTCCACCAGCAGCGGCGGGGGCATGGGCAGCCGAATGGTTCCGCGACCGTTTCCCAGCAAGCTCACATAGCGGGATGCAAAGCCATCACCTCTGGATTGCGCAACCGAGCCTTGGCTGCGGGCACTTCGACCTCAACTTGGCCCAAGCTCAGGCGTTGGATGGGCAAAAACTTGGGCAATTCCGCAACCAGAAACAGCTCAATGAGGGTGTTCATACGCTCCTCGGCTTCCCGAATGGACCCGTCTTCAGGTTCAACCCGTCCTTCATAAAGCCCGTCCGTGAGGCGTAGGTACTCCCCCACCGTCAAAGGCTGTACGGGAACTTGAACCATCGACGGATCCCTCTGCTTCAGTTTTTGGCTGCTGCCAACCTCGGCAAGACTTTGGAACTGGTCAGCACCTGATCGATGAGGCCGTAGGCTTTGGCTTCCTCTGGTGTCATGAAAAATAGCCGCTCCGTGTCCTTCTTGATGCGCTCCATAGGCTGGCCCGTGCTGCGGGACAGTTGCTCCAGCATCATGTTGCGCAAAGTCAGAATCTCGCGGGTGCGAATTTCAATGTCGCTGGCCTGTCCGCGGGTGCCACCGTAGGGTTGATGGAGCACGATGGTGGCATTGGGCAAACTGGCCCGAAATCCCTTGGCCCCTGCTGCCAATAACATGGCCGCCATCCCAATCGCATTGCCGATGCAGATAGTATGCACAGGCGGCTTGATGTAGTTCATGGTGTCCAGAATGGCAAAGGCCGCTGTGTCGTAGTTATAGGTGCCCGTCGAGTTGATGTACATCTTGATCGGCTTTTCCCGATCCTCGTACTGCAGATACAGCAGTTGCTCGATGATCAGCTTGGTGACGTTGGCATTCGACTCCTCTGCAAGGGGCAAGCCCAGGTAGACAATGCGCTCCTGCAGCAGCAGCGAAGCCAAATCTGGGGGTGGGGTACGAACCGGAGCGCCGCCATAGTAGTAGTAGGTCGATTGCACCATGCCAGAGATCTCCTACGCCTGGGTCTGTTCAACTGAAAAACACCAGAAAAACAACACTTGAGGACCACAAGGGATCCGCAGCATCCCAACGGATCCCTTGCAGTCTGAGGACCTCTCAAAGCCAGCTTTACTCCGCCCCTTGAGGCAAGAGAACCCGCTCCGGCTCCGTGACCAACACCTTGGGCTTGCGCTCCTCATCCACATCGATGAGCACCTCCGATCCCTCTCGGACGTGCCCGGTCAGGATCTCTTCCGCCAGGATGTCTTCCAGCAGGCGTTGGATGGCGCGGCGCAGCGGGCGTGCCCCATAGCTGGGGTTATACCCCTCCTCCACCACCAAGTCTTTGAAGCGGTCGCTGACCGTAAGGCGGATTTTCTTCTCCGTCATGCGGTCAAACACTTCCTTGAGCAGGATGTCGGCAATCTGCTTCACCTCATCCTTGGTCAGTTGCCGGAAGACGATGATCTCGTCCACGCGGTTGAGGAACTCCGGACGGAAGTACTGCTTCAGCTCCTCGTTCACCAGGTTGCGGATGCGGTTGTAGTTGGCATCCTCGTCGTTGGTGTTGAACTCGAAGCCGAGGCTGCCGCCGCCCTTCTCGATGACCTTCGAGCCGATGTTAGAGGTCATCACGATCAGGGTGTTCTTGAAGTCCACCGTGCGGCCTTTGGCATCGGTCAGGCGGCCATCCTCCAGGATTTGCAGCAATAGGTTAAACACATCCGGGTGCGCCTTCTCGATCTCATCGAAAAGCACCACCGTGTAGGGGCGACGCCGCACCGCTTCTGTGAGCTGACCCCCCTCGTTGTAGCCCACATAGCCCGGCGGGGATCCGATCAGCTTGCTGACCGTGTGCCGCTCCATGTATTCCGACATGTCGAGGCGGATCATGGCCGACTCGGAGCCGAAGAAGTAGGCTGCCAAAGCCTTGGTCAGCTCGGTTTTGCCCACCCCTGTTGGGCCGGAGAAGATGAAGCTGGCGATGGGGCGGTTGGGATTTTTCAGCCCCACCCGAGCGCGGCGGATGGCCCGGGAGATAGCCCGCACCGCTTCGTCTTGGCCGATGATGCGCTGGTGCAGGGTTTCTTCCATGTTCAGCAGCTTCACTGACTCGCTCTCGGTCAGCTTGGCCACCGGCACCCCCGTCCAGGCACTGACCACTTGGGCCACGTCCTCTTCGGTTACTTCGGGCATCTCGCTGCGGCTGCTTTCTTCCGCCTTCTTAGCAGCGGCAATGGCGCGGATCTGCTGCTTGATCTCCATCTCCCGATCCCGCAGCTCACCAGCCTTGTCGAAGTTCTGGGCCCGCACCGCAGCGTCTTTCTCCCTGAGCACTCGCCGCAGCTCTTGATCCAGCTCCCGCGCCGCCGGGGGCAGTTGAGAGTTGATCAGGCGCACCCGCGAAGCAGCCTCGTCGATCAAATCGATGGCCTTATCCGGCAGGAAGCGGTCGGAGATGTACTGGTCGGCCAGCTTGGCTGCCGCATCCAAGGCGGCATCGGAGATCTTCAGCTTGTGGTGCTGCTCGTAGCGCTCCCGCAGGCCAAACAGGATCTCGATCGTCTCGGAGACTGTCGGCTCGCCTACCATGATGGGCTGGAAGCGACGCTCCAGGGCGGCATCCCGTTCGATGTGCTTGCGGTACTCATCCAGGGTGGTGGCGCCGATGCACTGCAACTCGCCACGGGCCAAGGCAGGCTTGAGGATGTTGGCGGCATCAATCGCCCCTTCCGCAGCCCCGGCTCCGATCAGGGTATGCACCTCGTCGATGACCAGGATGATGTTGCCGGCATTGCGGATCTCATCCATGATTTTCTTGAGGCGCTCTTCAAACTCGCCGCGGTACTTGGTGCCGGCCACCAGCAAGCCAATATCCAGGCTGATCACCCGCTTGTCGGCCAAAATATCCGGCACATCCCCCTGCACAATGCGCTGGGCCAAACCCTCGGCAATGGCAGTTTTGCCCACCCCTGGCTCGCCAATGAGGACGGGGTTGTTCTTGGTGCGGCGGCCCAGGATCTGGATCACCCGCTCGATCTCCCGAGTCCGACCGACCACCGGATCCAGCTTGCCCTCCTGGGCCAGTTGGGTGAGGTTGGAGCCGAATTCGTCCAGGGTGGGCGTTTTGGTGCGGCTGGAGGATCCCCCCCCTGCCGTCACTTCGGCGGTCTCGCCCAACATGCGGATCACCTGGGTGCGCACCTTGGACAGATCCACCCCCAGGTTTTCCAAGACGCGGGCCGCTACTCCCTCCCCTTCTCGGATTAGGCCCAGGAGCAGGTGCTCAGTGCCAATGTAGTTGTGGCCGAGCTGGCGGGCCTCTTCTAGGGAGAGTTCCAGCACTCGCTTGGCGCGGGGAGTGAAAGGGATCTCGACGGCCACAAAACCGGATCCCCGACCGATAATTTTCTCGACTTCAATGCGGGCGTCCTTCAAGTTCACTCCCATGGACTTGAGAACTTTGGCGGCGACCCCAGTGCCCTCGCCGATTAACCCCAACAAAATTTGCTCGGTGCCAACGAAATTGTGACCTAACCGTCTGGCTTCTTCTTGGGCCAGCATGATCACCTTGATGGCTTTTTCTGTAAAGCGTTCAAACATGATCCTCGGGCTCCCTACGCCTGCATCAAGGCGGACTTGATAGGGGTAATCCTAGCACAAGTTCTGGCGAAACCAAGGGACGGTAAATACCCCAGACGGAAGCTGTCTGGGGCCAAAACGCGCCTGGAGAGATTTGAACTCCCGACACCGTGGTCCGTAGCCACGTGCTCTAGTCCACTGAGCTACAGGCGCAAAAGGGGCGGGCCAACCACGGTTGACTGTCTGTCCATACTATCTGTCCATAGTTACTCAGATACTATCCAGTACTATCCAGAGACAGAGATGGACATCTATCAATGTGGCTTAGGCATTCTAGCACAAGAGCGTTCTTTGGAAAGTCCAGCGGGGGTGTAGATATCCGCCAGCGTTAACATTGCCCTTGCCAAGGTTGCCGGACTTCTCCCCCCACTTCCAGGCCGGCTTGGGGGCTGGTGGTCTTGATCACCGGCGTCCAGACTTGGCCGTTGCGCTGCCAAAGCTGCAGGTGCAGATGTCCTGCCAGGGTATCCCGACAGTTGCGCTGCATCCCTTCTGGGCCAGGAGTGAATACAGTTTGGCCAGGCCGTCCCGTGTGCCCTTCCAGCCGAATACACCAGAGGGCGCTCTCTCCCCGGATTCGCCAAGATCCCCAGGGATCCACTTGCCAAGTCAGATGAGCTTGCCCAGGCCGCCATTCCAAAAAGGGCTGGGATCCCCATCCATGCAAGCTGATCAGGGCCACTTCTTCGGGGCGGGTGAGCACCTGCCGCTCAGCTCCGGCACAGGTGAGGCTGAGACCGGGATGCTGGGGAAAGGCGTTGCACTGGATCCAAAACCAGCGGCGAGGAAAGCTTTGGCCCCAATTTTTTTCGGCGTAGGCGGGAGCCTGCTGAAATGCATAGCGCCTGCCTCTCCACTCCACCCAGCCGGTGGCTAAGCCATGGCTCATGAGGATCTGCCAGCCCGGCTCAAAGATGGGCAGATAAGACCAGGCTCCCATGGTGGCTCGGGGTGGGATCCCATAGGCAAAACGAGGCTGAATGCGGTAAAGCCAGCGAATGGGCTCAGAGACCAAGGGATCCGGCAAAATCCCCTGGTTGAGGTGGGCGGTGTATTGGTAGCCGCTGGCGGTGCGCTGGAAGAAGGTGAAGGGATCCTGAAGGCCGCGACAGCCAGGGTCTGGGATCCCTGAGTGCCCCAAGGCCAGATGGGTTGAGCTGGCCCAAAAGCGGCGGGGATTGGGGAAGGTGCGCCAATGCAACTCCTCCTCCGGCCCCAACACCTGCGCCATGCCCCCGCGCTTGGGATCGATGGCGTACATGAAGGCAAAGCTGATGGGCGGATCCCCGGGCAAGGTGACGCGGCTATACCAACCCTCAAAAAACCGCTCTGTGCAGCCATCCCAGTGATAGCCGGCATGGGGCAGGGATCCCCAATCTGTTGAGTTGTTTTGCTCAGAGCAAGCCGCCGTTGGAGGAAACGCCATTGAGACCTAAGCCATCGCAACAATGATAGACGGAAGTCTATGCTTACCAAAATAATAATTGTATTGTTTCTATATTTATTTGCCCTTAGGATATCAACCAAGCTGAGATTTAAGGATTTCTTGAGATTTCACGAAGGAAATCCATGGGTCAGGCGACTTGAACTGGAAAGCTTCCATCTTGCCTTCACATATCCTTTCGATGAGGTGAGCATGACATCACGTCGTAACTTTTTGCTGTCTGCGGGTGCGGCCACCGTGGGTGGACTCGTGAGTGGCAGCTTAGCACGGGCCAGCACAGGCTACTGGGTTGCCCAGGCCAGCGGCCCAGAAACCCCCAATCTCAGGTTAGGCTTTATACCGATTGTGGAGTCTGCCCCCCTGATCATCGCCAAGGAAAAGGGCTTTTTCGACAAGCATGGCATGACCGGTGTAGAGGTGTTGAAGCAGGCCAGTTGGCCGGCAGCCCGTGACAATGTGGTTATTGGCTCGGCAGGTGGAGGCATTGACGGCGGCATGTGGCAGATGCCGATGCCTCACATGATCCACATCGGCGCCATCACCAACAATCAGCCGGTGCGTATGGCAGTTCTGTGTCAGTTGATCACCCAGGGGAACGGAATTGCCATTGCCGGAATGCACGTTGGCAAGGGCTTGGGGCTGGATATCTCCGGAGCCGCGGATTACATCAAAAATTTCAGCGCCAGCAACGGGCGCAAGTTCAAAGCTGCCTACACGTTTCCCAATGCCAATCAATGCCAATCAAGATTTTTGGATCCGCTACTGGCTTGCCGCCGGGGGAGTGGATCCGGATCAAGACATTGACCTCCTGACGGTGCCCTCTGCCGAGACGGTGCAGGGGATGCGCAATGGCACCATGGAGCTTTCAGCACTGGGGATCCCTGGCCCTACCGAATTGTGGCAGATGGGATCGGGTTTATAGCGGCTCTTACTCAACAGATTTGGCCCTTTCACCCCGAAGAATACTTGGCCATTCGCGCCGACTGGGTAGAACAAAACCCCAGGGCCACACAAGCCACTTTGATGGCGGTGATGGAAGCGCAGCAATGGTGTGACGATCCAGCCAACCGCGAAGAATTGGCCCGCATTCTCTCGGGCCGTGCCTACCTGAATGTGCCGGTTGAAATTCTCATGCCTCCTTTTCAGGGCAAGGTGGTGTTTCAGCATTACTCGCTTTTGCCTTGGCTAACGGTTCGGCAAAACATTGCGCTGGCGGTGAATGCCGTTCTTAAAAACCATTCTCCGGCGGAGCGTCAGCAGATCGTAGAAGAGCACATCGATCTGGTGGGTTTGCGCCATGCCGCAGATAAGCCCCCAGCCCAATTGTCCGGGGGGATGAAGCAGCGGGTGGCCATTGCCCGTGCCCTGGCTTTGCGGCCCAAAGTGTTGCTGCTGGATGAGCCGTTTGGCGCTTTGGACGCGCTCACGCGGGGGAACTTACAAGAGCAGTTGATGCGCATCTGCGAAGAACATCAGATGACCACCCTCATGGTCACCCACGATGTGGACGAAGCGGTTCTTCTGTCAGATCGTGTGGTCATGCTCACCAATGGGCCGGGATCCCGAATTGGGAACATTTTAACCATTGACATTCCTCGGCCCCGCCGTCGGCTGGATGTGGTCAACCATCCCAGCTACTACAGCTACCGCAGCGAGATCATCTACTTTTTGAACCAACAAAAACGGATTAAGCAATGGCGTGCTCGCCGCAGCACTGTGGTGGCCAGGCATGGCTTGGAAAAGATCAACCTGGAGATTGGCTTTGTGCCCCTCACTGCCTGTGCTCCCTTGGCTGTAGCTAAAGAAAAAGGGTTTTTTGCCAAACACGGCTTGGAAGAAGTGAACTTGGTGCGGGAAACCAGTTGGCGAGGGATCCAAGACGGCATTCAGGGAGGTTATCTGGATGCGGCCCAAATGCCCGCCGGTATGCCGGTGTGGATGTCCTTGGGTGGAGGGGATAACCCGCCTCAGCCGGTGGTTACGGCCCTCACCTTGACCCGCAACGGCAATGCTATCACCTTGCACAAGCGGTTCTACGAGCAAGGGATCCACACCCTCAGCCAGTTGAAGGCTTACATTCTGGATAGTCCCAGCCGTCGGCTTACCTTTGGGGTGGTGCATCCCAGCTCTATGCACAATTTGCTGTTGCGCTACTGGCTGGCAGCCGGCGGGATCCACCCGGATCACGATGTGGTACTGAAAACGCTGCCTCCGGCCAAGATGGTGGCCAACCTGACAGCCGGCAACATCGATGGGTACTGTGTGGGAGAGCCCTGGAATTTGCGGGCAGCCTTAGAGGGCAGTGGCTTTACGGTGGCTACAGATCTGGAGATTTGGCTGGGCCATCCCGGCAAAGTGTTGGGGGTGCGAGAAGATTGGGCCAGAGCCTACCCCAACACCCACATTGCCTTGGTCAAAGCGCTGTTGGAAGCCTGCCGCTACTGTGAAGACCCGGCCCATCACGACGAGATTCGCGAGCTGCTCAGCCGCCGCGCCTACCTGAGCACCGACCCATCCTACATTCATCTGGGGGATCCCCAGCGTCTGATCTGTGACTTGGACAGGCCGATGCGGGAATATGCCCACCACCGCTTCTTTCTGGGCGCCGGCAACCGTCCCAGCCGCACCGAGCATCTGTGGATGATGAGCCAAATGGCCCGCTGGGGGGAGCTGCCCTTCCCTCGCAACTGGGTGGAGATTGTAGAGCGGGTGTGTCAGGTGGGGGTATTCAGTACGGCAGCCCGCGAGCTGGGACTGGATGTCTCCTACCAAAGGCAGCCCATTCAGTTGTTCGATGGGATCGCCTTTAATGGTGAGGATCCCCTGGCCTACCTCAACAGTTTGGCGATTAAGCACGATATTTATGTAGCCGAGGTTGCCTTAGATCGTCGTCCTGTGTTGCTCTAGATACCCACTTGGGCGCCCTTGCAAAAGCACATTCCCCGTTGTGAGAAAATCATGAGTTGGAGCACCCTACGATGACTGCCCTCTTGACAACCTCTACCCCAGCGAACGTAGCCGCAGAACCCTACCTAAGCCTTGAGAATGTCAGCAAGACCTACTCAACTCCCAAGGGGGATTATCCCGTCTTGCGAGATATCAACCTCAGTGTGAACGAGGGAGAGTTTGTCTGCTTGGTTGGGCATTCCGGCTGTGGCAAAACCACCCTGCTGAATATGGTTTCCGGATTTGCCCAGCCCACCAGTGGCTCGGTGAAGCTGAAAGGGCAGCCGATTACAGCTCCTGGCCCGGAGCGCATGGTAGTGTTTCAAGGGTATGCCCTGTTGCCTTGGCTCACGGTTTATGAAAATGTTTATTTGGCCGTTTGGTCGGTATTTCCCCAAAAGAGCCAGTCGGAAAAGCATCGAATTGTGGAAGAACATTTGGATTTGGTGGGGCTGGGGGAAGCCGCTCAGAAATATCCCTCGCAAATTTCGGGAGGGATGAAACAGCGGGTAGCCATTGCTCGTGCGTTGGCCATCCGTCCAGAAGTGCTGATTTTGGATGAACCCTTCGGGGCCTTGGATGCCATTACCAAAGAGGAGCTTCAAGAGGAGCTGTTGCGCATTTGGGATGAACATCGCTGCACGGTTTTGATGATTACCCACGACATTGATGAGGCGCTGTTTTTGGCCGACCGCCTGGTGCTGATCGCGCCAGCGGGACGGAGTCCTTTCGCGCCAGCGGGACGGAGTCCTTTGACCAATGGCCCTGCAGCCACCATCGGGCAGATCGTGACCATCCCCTTCCCGCGCCCTCGGGATCGCGAGCGGATTCTTGAAGATCCGCAGTACTACCGCCTGCGCAACTCGGTTCTCAGCTATCTCTACGGCCATGAAGCCAACCCAGAGGCGGCTTACCGGTAAATCCAACCTGGAGCAGTTGACGGAGCGAGAGGGTGACCGGGCAGCCGGAACCCCTTGGCCGTCAGGGGCAGCGCTTGGGCAGGCGATCCGCAAACCTCTCTTGGAACTCGCCCACAACATTGCGCAACCGCTCGTCCAAAACGGCCAGCGTCCGGGATGCGATATATGCTGACCCGCCCCTCCAATTCTGAACCTGCACCTCTAGTGAATGAGGCGGCGCACCGCCCGCAGCAGTAAGGACTCCGTCCCGCTGGCGCGATCGGTGGGGGGAGGAGAGTTGGGATCCCAGCGAATTTCCAACTCAGGTGAGTCTTTGAGCACTTGAGGAGGGCCGGGCGAGGTGTGCAGGATGGCCACACAGCGCAAATTGCCCCGGTCTCGACAAAACTCGTGCCAGAGAGGGATAGCCTCGGGATCCCGGCTGACCACCAGGTAGTGGGAGCAGGCTTCCAGGATCGGCTGCTTTTGCGGATCCACCTTGCCGCCCACATCCACAATCACCAAACTCTTTTGCCGGCGCAAAGCCAGAATGGCCTGGGCATGGAAGCTGAAAAATTCGGGGGTAAAAGAGCCCCGGTACTGGTGCTTGAGGATCTTCGCCTCTTCTGGTGGCAAGTCTAAAGTCCAATTGCCTTCCCCATCCCAATGGGCCCGTTGCAGATAAATATCGGGATGCTCTGGCAGCAGAGCTTCGAAGAGGGCGCGGGCAAGACGGCTTTTGCCACTGTCGGGGGGGCCCACCACCATCACCGCCGCTGCCAATTCTGTTCGCGTCAGCGGGCCGTAGGCCTTGCCCGGCCTTCCCTGCACCCAGGGGATGACCTGGCCCACCCGCACTTCGGGGGTATGGCTGGAGACCACCACCGCGCCCAAGCGTGGGTCATAACAGGCCACCCAACGGGTGAAGTGGCACTCATGCACCAGCCAGCCATACAGCCAAATGGGGGCCCGCCCCGTCAGAACCACCCCCAGCTGGGCATTGATCCCGGCAGGCAGCTGAAGCTGAGCCAAATCCTCTGGAAAAACCAGGCGATCCGGTCGGGTCAGCTCAATTTCGATGACCTGAAAAGACAGTTCCGAAGAATGGGATCTTCGAGGGTCCAAGGACTCCGTCCCGCTGGCGCGAAAGGACTCCGTCCCGCTGGCGCGAGCGGCCAGACAGCCGGAAAGCAAATGCAGTGCCACAGCAGCCATGGGCAGATTTGACGAGACAGGTTGACTTCAGTATGGAAGAGATTGGAAGTGGAAGGTTCCAACTCATGTCAGAGTGGTCAGGCTCTCACTTGCGCCTTGCTCCAAGAAAACCCCTGGCCTGAAGTGCCATCAACTGGTCAACCCAAAAACCGAGGGAACTGTCGGATGAGCCGATTTGAGCTGCCTTTGACGGTAGAGGTGTTGCGCTGGCTGGCCGGCGGGCAGTTGGCGGAGCGCCTGGAGCGGGCCGTGCGCCTGTGGGTGTTGCTCGATTGCTTGTATGGCGAGGAGGGATGGCGGGATCTGCCGGAAACGTTTGGCTATACCCACATTCGGGATCGCTTGCTCTCGCCGTGGCATCCCAAGCAGGATCTGGCAAAAGGGATCCCTTCACCCTGTCCTGATGTTGACTGCATTTGCTGGAAACCCTTGAGGTTTTGGCTGAAGGATCCCAACCTATTGGCCGCCTTAAAAGCAGAAGTTCCGGATCTGGAAGCGCTGCTATCTGCTCAACCCTTTCACAAGACCCATCGCACACTGCGCAAAGAGCTGGATTACCTGGCTGCCCGGGGTTGGCTGCAACAAATTCAGGCCAACTCTAGGCGGAGAGATAATTTTCGCTGCCGTGCGCCGGGGGATCGTCCCCAACTGCCCGTATCTTCATCGGCTTTGACCTTATCGGGCCATCAACTGGAACAGATCTATCACATCCTCAGCGATGTGGCCTTTGTACATCCAGATGTGCAGGTTTTGCTGGATGAAATCTGGGAAAATCAAAGGACTCCGTCCCGCTGGCGCGATCAGCACTCCCAGCGGCGGCTGTTTGTGTGGTTTGAGTACATCCTCTCAGACGAACAGCAAGAACGGGTGGATGAATATCAAAGCCAGCTAGAAGCCCTTTGGGCCAACCCAGAAGCAGGGGTGATCGGTTTTGACTACGCCACCCGCCAACATGGGATCCGGCGTATTCTCACCTATCCGGTCTGCCTGTTTTATGCCCGCCGCGCCAAGTATCTGGCAGCCTTTGGCCAGCTCCCCACCCCCGAGGGATCCCTGGGCTGGCACAATTTCCGCTTAGATCGGATCCAGTCTGAGCGCCTGGCGGTGATTCCCTGGGACGCTCCTTCCATTCCGCCAGAGCTGGCAACCCGCAAACGGCAGAGGAAGCTGCCCAGCCCAGAGGAAGTCCAAGCAGCATGGGAAGAGGCCTGGGGATCCGATTTTTACTTGCCCAAGGCTTTGTTGATTCTCCGGTTTTCCCCGGAGTTTGCCCGTCGCTATGTGGAAAGCACAGTGCGACATCCCACCTTCCAGCCCATTGCCTACGAGCGGATCCCGGCTTTGGTGCAGCAGGCAGTGGCGGATGCGCGGGAGCGCGAACAGATTTTGAACATTGTCCGGCAAAGACCAGCCAGCGACCGGTACTTCCGCGCCTGGGTACGGGTGGGAGATACCAATTTCACCATGCGCCTGCGGGATTGGCGGCCCAACGGCGAGGTCATCGCTCCCCTGGCCTACCGGGAACAGATGGCTCGAGAAGCTCAGGCGGAGCTGCAGCTTTATGTTTCGTCTGTTTCCGTTTAGTTGTTTTTGTTTCCATTGTT
The DNA here is from genome assembly GCF_047461635.1 of Synechococcus sp. W55.2. Classification (NCBI taxonomy): domain Bacteria; kingdom Bacillati; phylum Cyanobacteriota; class Cyanophyceae; order Synechococcales; family Synechococcaceae; genus Synechococcus; species Synechococcus sp. W55.2. The sequence continues at coordinate 16,352 of NZ_JANSHM010000006.1, forward strand.
TCCATTAATTCCACTTCCCCGAAGGGAAGCGACTCCGCCCCATTATAACCCTTACCCAGAGCGGGATCCAGGGGCCTAGATCGACAGGGTCTCGTTTAAGGACTCCGTCCCGCTGGCGCGAACGGCTGCAATTTCCCCTTATTTTTCTCCGCCGAGGGGCCTGAAACCCTTGCCCAGAGCGGGATCGACCGGGTCAACGGAAGAATCAGGGTTTGAGGCTTGTCGCCGACCCTGTCGCTAACCATGTTGGTGTAGAAATTAACATGGATCCCTGTGTGGAGGTTGCTGGGGAGCTGCTCCTGAGACGCTGAAGTAGGGGGCCAATGGAGCGAAAAAAGGACTCCGTCCCGCTGGCGCGAAAGGCCTCCGTCCCGCTGGCGCGATGAGAGGCTAGGGAGCAACGACATAGCGATCTTGGGAGAGGCGCTCGTTACCCCGATACACGCTCACCTGCAAATGCTGGGGATCCAGCCGGTGCCCCTCTACACGGATGGGTGGGATCCTCAGGGCGTGGCGGGATCCCCGTCCCAGCACGGACACAATCAGGTTTTGGCCGCGGATCTGAACTCGTAGGCGCACCGGCCAGGGGAAAGGGTTGCGCAGCTTGAGGTCGGCCAAGCCGTACCAAACGGTGGCATCTAAGCCAGGGGGCACCGACTCTACCTGCCGGTAATGGGGGTGCCTCTCCACCACCTCCAGCCCTGCCAACAGAGCGGCATTGTAAAGGCTAGAGGACACCTGACAGATTCCTCCCCCAACCGAATCCAGGGTTTCGGCCACCATAAACACCGGCGCGGGCACATAGCCTCGTTCCAGGCTGCGCGGCCCCACCACTTGGTTGAAGGAAAAAATCACTTCTGCCTGTTCCTGTGAGCGTGTCGCAGGCATGATGTAAACTCCATCCAGGCTTTGGGCGGCTCGGCGAATGTTGTGGAGTTGAGAAGGAGTGCGCTCCCGCAAAGAAGTCACGTATTGGCTTAGGGTTGTTGGCGTGGGATCCGTCCACCACAAGGCCAGAAGGGCCAGTAGCGCCCCCACCAACACAGCTAACCTTTGCAGGCCAACCTTTCCTCTCACCTCACACTTTGCCCGTCAGAAGGGGTTTCAAGGACTCCGTCCGAGTAGCGCGAGCGGGCAGTTGGCGGGAACCGGTCGCAATCACCAGCTCTTGGGCGCGGGTACCTGCCGGCAACGTGCGGGATGGGCGTAGGGCCACCAGAGCAGAGCCTTGAGCATCCACCTGAAAGTCACCACAGTGGAGGAACTCGCCATTATCCAGCTTGAGCCAGAGGGAGTAGCGCTCCCCCGCCACCGGTTGGGGCAGATCCCGTGCGGCCAAGATAACCTCCTGCCAGTCTCCTGGGCGAAACAGCACATTGGCCGTCCCCACCTCCCCCTGCAAATGCACCAGACGGGATCCCGGCTGTTGCAGGAGATGAGACAATGCCCGCACCGGCTCTAACTGGGCCAGTTGCAGAGCTTGCCGCAGTCGCCAGTTGTCCAAGCTGAGCAGAACCAAAATTGCCGCCACCAAGCCTCCCAACCAGCGCCACCCCACCCCAAAAGCAGGCAGTGGAGAGTGAAGGGGGACTGCCATCTCCTGCTCGCGTAAGCCGATAGCCCCCACCTCTGCCATCACCTGGTCGCGCAAGCTGGCGGGCGGGAGCACTCCTGGCAATCCGTAGGGCAACAATTCCAAGGTTTCTTGCAAGGCTTGCAGTTCGGCCACCAGCCGAGGGTCTTGGGTTAGGCGTGCCTCTAGAGCACTCGCCTGCTCGGGAGACAAGTCCCCCAGCAGATAGCCGGCCAGTTCTTCCCGTTCCTCTGTTAAAGGGGGCGAGGTGGATAAGGACTCCGTCCCGCTAACGCGATAGGACTCCGTCCCGCTGACGCGATCAGACATGGCCATCCCAACACCAGAACTCAACTCCAAACCTAGGACTCCGTCCCGCTAACGCGAAAGGACGCGGTCCCGCTAACGCGAGCAGAAACCCAGAAGGGCGCGCAGGGATCCCCGCAATTTGCAGAGAGCTTGGCGAGAGCGGGTCTTAACCGTCCCCAACGGGATCCCCAATTGGCGAGCAATGTCCGCCTGGCTCAACCCTTGGTAATAGAGCAACTCCAGGATCTGCCGTTGGTTTTCGGGCAATTGGCTGAGGGCCGCTTGCACCGCTTGCCGCCGCTCCTCGATGGAAACCTGCTCAAAAGGGAACCGAGTCTTGCTAAAGGACTCCGTCCCGCTAACGCGAACGGCGCTGAGAATGGTCTGCCAGCGTTTCAAAAGAAGTTGGTGGCTGCCCTGAGAACGCAGACGGTCAATGGCCCGCGAGCGGGTCAGGATGCACAAAAAACTGCTCAGGGATCCCCGCCGCTCGCGCGACTCGGACGGAGTCCTTGGATCACAGCCAACCTTGCGCCACAGCTCGACAAACACCTCCTGAGTCAGGTCTTCTGCCTCGGCCACGTGGCCCAGGATCTTGAAGGCCAGCCCATAGACCAAGCCGGCATAGCGATCGTAGAGCGCAGCCAGAGCAGCAGGTTGCCCCGCCTTGAGCGCTTCCATCAGCTCCCAATCGGCGTGGGATGACCAATCTCTCACCCGCTCACGCCAGCGGGACGGAGTCCCTGGTTGCTCACCCATGCTACACCCAGTTTCGCCCCACACAACTAGAGGATAAACCTGCCCGATCGCGCCAGCGGGACGGAGTCCTTAAGTCTACCCCCTCAGCCACGACGGGCCGCCCATTCCAGGCTGAGCAAGGCTGTGTTCACCAGCAAGGCCAGGGATCCCACCGCCAGGGATCCGGCCCAGATCTTGTCGTAGCGACCGGCCTGGGCAATGCCATCGAACAGCAGGGTTCCCAGTCCCCCTGCCCCAAACTTGGCGCCCACGGTGGCAATGGCAATGGCCACAATTGCCGCCAGCCGCAGCCCTGCCAAAACAATGGGCAGCATGAGCGGCACCTGCACCTGCCACCACCGTTGCCAGAGGTTCATCCCCATGCCCTTGGCAGCTTCCAGGATGGCAGGCTCGACCGAGCGCAGGCCCACGCAAAAATGGCGCACCAAGATCACCTGCGTGTAGATCACCATCGCCACCACCACCGAGCGGGCATTGAGGCCAAGCCAGGGCACCAACAAAATGATCAAAGCCAGGCTGGGCACTGTGTACAGGATGCTGAGGATCCCCATGACCGGCAGGGCCAACCAGCGCACGTGGTGAACCAGCAGAGCCAGCGGCACCGCCAGCACCACCGCCATGCCCAAGGTCATCCCCACCATCGCCAGATGCTCTTGGGTGAGCTGCCACATCAGGCCGGGGTGGTTGAGGAGATAGCTCACGCGGATCCCCCCTCCAGCATGGCCAAGCTGCGAATGTGATCCAAGGTCAAAACGCCGATGGCCCGCCCGTCCTCCCACACCGTCAGGGCTGCCGCCCCTGTGCGCAACAGCAGGGACAAGGCTTGCCGCAAAGTGGCCTGGGGCCTCACCATCGCTCCCTCTTGGATTTTGTGGTTGTGCGGGATCCCGGCCATCGCCGTTTCCACCCGCAGCACACTCAGTTGCCGCACCATGTCATCTGCCCCCAGCAGTTCCTTAACAAAGGGAGTAGCCGGTTGGGTGAGCAGCCGAAAGGGAGTGTCGAACTGCACCACCCGCCCCTTCTGCATCACCAAAATGCGATCCGCCAGGCGCAGCGCCTCTTCCACATCGTGGGAGACGAACAGGATGGTTTTTTTCAATTGCCGTTGCAGGCGCAGGATCTCCTCTTGCAGCTTGCTGCGGGTAATGGCGTCGATGGCCCCAAAGGGCTCGTCCATCAGCAGCAGCCCTGGATCCCCGGCCAGCGCCCGCGCCAGCCCCACCCGCTGCTGTTGTCCACCCGACAGTTGGGCAGGGTAGCGGTGGCGGTACTCGTGGGGGGGCAAATTAACCAAGCTGAGCAGCTCGTCCACCCGCTCGCGGATGCGCTCCTTCGCCCATCCCAAAAGTCGCGGCACCACCGCCACATTCTGGGCCACCGTCATGTGGGGAAACAGCCCCGATTGCTGGATAACATAGCCGATCCGCTGCCGCAGAGCCGTGACGGGAAACTGGCGGATATCCCGCCCGTCCAAGCGAATCTGCCCCTGGGTGGGATCCAGTAGGCGATTCACCATTTTCAGAAGGGTGGTTTTGCCGCAGCCAGAAGGCCCCAAAATGACCACCAACTGGCCCGACTCCACGGAAAAACTGCACTCGTCCACAGCCGGCTGGGAACTGTGGGGAAAGCGCAGCGACACCCGCTCGAACTCAACGGTGCTCACCTCAGGGCCTCGTGCAGGGGCAAGATTATTTCTTCAGGATGCCGGCTTCCACCAAGAAAGTTCTGGCCACCTCCGCCGGCTCCTTGCGGTTGCCGCTCACCTCGTAGTTCAACCGCTGCATCACCTCATCCGTCAGCAGAGGGGAGAGGGCATTCAAAGCAGCGGCAATGCCGGGGTTGGCCTCCAGGGTATCCTTGCGCACCACCGGCGCCACCTGGTAGGGGGGGAAAAGCTGCTTGTCATCCTCCAGCAGCACCAGGTCAAAGGCGGCAATTTCCCCATCGGTGCCGAAGGCCACCGCCACATCCGCTTCCCCATTGACCAAGCCCTGGTAGCGCAGGCCGGGATCCACTGCTTTGTAGGCCTTGAGCCGGAAATTACCGTAGACGGCTTGGATCCCAGGTAGGCCATCCTCGCGGGCTTGAAACTCCGGCGGCCCGATCATCACCAGCTCGCCCGCTTTGGCCACCATGTCCGAGATGGTGGCGATGCCCAGCTCAGCCGCTCTAGTTCGGGTCATGGCCAGGGCCTGAGTGTTGTTCATGGGGGCGGGATCCAGCCAAATCAATCGGAACCGGCTCTCGTACTCGCGGGCCACCGTCGCGTACACCTCTGCCGGGTCGCCGCTGGTGGGCAGTTTAAGCACCGTCAGCAGGCCGGTGCCGGTGTACTCGGGGTAGAGATCGATCTCGCCGCTCAACAAGCCCGCATGGGCTACCGGTGTTCCGCCCAGGTTGAGCTTGCGCTCCACCGTGAACCCTGCCGCCTCCAGGGCTAAGGCGTACATTTCCCCCAAAATAAACTGCTCGGTAAAGTCCTTGGAGCCGACGGTAATGGGCTTGGCGAGGCCCCCTTGGGGAGTGAGAACAAGAACCGCCAGCCCCGACAGGGCCAGCAAAGCCAAGCGACGAGTGGTTTTCAGCATAGGCAAGGGGAGAAGGGATCCCAGGCTAATGACAAGAGGCCCTGCCGAGAGCGTTCCGGCCTGGGCCAGGAAGTTTCGACTGTTAAGTCACCATTAAACCATTATTTTCCCTGAGCCGTAACTGCAAGAACCAACCGTAGAGATCGCCAGTACGGTCACTGCAAGTTGGTTTGAAATAGCCCAAGTGTAAGGACTCCGTCTCGCTGGCGCGATAGGACTCCGTCCCGCTGGCGCGATCAGCACCGACCCAGCCCCTCTCCCAGGGGAAGAGGGAAGTTCACCCCCATTGAGAACAACCCTGCTGTGTCGCTGGGGTCAAGGACTCCGTCCCGCTGGCGCGAAAGGACTCCGTCCCGCTGGCGCGAAAGGACTCCGTCCCGCTGGCGCGAAAGGACTCCGTCCCGCTGGCGCGATCAGCCTCCGCTGGGGGCCGGGAAAGAGCCTGTTACCGCGCGGATCTTCTGTCGCCGCCCGGCTCGCTCGATCTCCAGCTCCAGGGTGCTGCCCACCTCAGTGCGCTCCACCTCCTGTTGCACCTGATCGGCTGTGGTTACGGCACGATCATTGATGGAGAGAATGACATCCCCAGACCGCAGCCCTGCCCGTTCCGCTGGGGATCCCTGGATGACTTCGCCAATCAGTACACCCTGATCCACCGTTATCAAAATGCGGCTATTGGGATCCTGGTTGAGGCGCTCCTTCAGCTCTGGAGTCAGCGTCAGCATGCGGATGCCCAGGTAGGGGTGATCCACCTTGCCGCGAGTGATCAACTGATTGGCCACCCGCTGGGCCGTCTCAATGGGGATGGCGAAGCCCAACCCTTGCGCTCCCTGGATGATGGCGGTGTTCACCCCTATCACCTCCCCTTGAGCGTTGAGCAGCGGGCCGCCGGAGTTGCCGGGGTTAATGGCCGCATCCGTTTGGATAAAAGATACCCGCTTGTCAGGCACCCGAATCTCCCCGCTGGAACGGCCCAAAGCGCTGATGATCCCAGCCGTAACGGTGTTATCCAAACCCAGGGGGTTGCCGATGGCAATGGCCCACTGGCCCGGCTCCAGGGTTTCCGAGCGCCCCAGCTTCACGGTCGGCAGGTTCTGGGCGTTGATCTTCACCACGGCGATGTCCGTAACCGGATCCGAACCGATTACCTGCCCATCAAAGCTGCGGGTATCCTTGAGCGTCACCGTTACCTTGTCGGATCCCTCGACCACATGGGCATTGGTGATGATCTGGCCGTCTGGGCTGATGATGAACCCAGAGCCGGTTCCCTGCTGTCGCCGCTGCCGAGGGATGGAAGGGATCGCTTGGCCAAAGAAATCCCGGAAAAAGGGATCGCTGAAAAACTCCTCCGGAAAAGGGGCAGGGGCGCGCACCGTCCGCTCAGCATCGATGCGAACCACCGCCGGCCCCACCTTTTGCGCCACATCGGCGATGAAATTCAGGTTCAGTTGGGGCGGGGTTGCCGTCGTCTGGGCAGATACCCCCTTGCCCCCCACCAGAGCCGCTCCCAGCCCAATGCCCAGCAGCACCAGCAGCACTGACGAGAGAAGAGACTTCCAAGTGGAGATGGCAAAAGGCTGGAAAGAGGATTGGGCAGGTTGGGCGGAAGCTTCTGACCCGGGAGAGGGCTGGCCCGGCATGGATGTGCTGCGCTTCATAGCTACAAGAAGAGGGTTGGGATGCTGCAAGACTTCGGCCCCACGCAGGGGGAGAAACCTAGGGCCTAATCTAACATGGACAGCAGGGATCCCAGAGTGGGCAACCCTAGCGTTTTTCCGTACTTCTATCTGGAGCGAAGAGCAGCGGAATCTGCTCACCTGAGGTAGCCCATTTCCATTCAGTTGGCTTTGATCAAGATAGGTAAAAGATAGGTAAGGCCCGAAAGGCTCCCGGTTTTGTCCGGTTTGCAGCTAGCGTAGGAATGATGAATGGGGGTAAGACCATGACCAACCCAGCCAGCCGCCTGTTGGCTCCTCTGCTTGGTGGATTGCTCTCAGCGCAGATGGCCGCCCCAGTTTTGGCCCAAATGGGGCCCTTGCCACCACCGCCTGCCGGTGAGGGATGGCGTCCTGTGAATCCTCGCCCCCTTCCCCCTGGCCCTCAACCCCTGCAACCTGGCCAGCCCTTTCAACTGCAAACCACGTTGCTATTGCGCTCTGGGGATCTGATCCAGGCGGTGCATCGCTCCCCAGAAACCCTCTTGATTGCCCCTGGGGAAACCCGCGCCGTCAGCCTTAGCTTGGATACCCCTCTGCGGGACATCTACGGCAACATGGTCGTCCCGGCGGGGGCTGTTTTGGAAGGCCAATTTCAGCCGGTGAGCGGCGGCACCCAGTTTGTTTCGCGGGCTTTGATTTTCAACGGCCAATCCTACCCCCTCTATGCCCAGAGCCAGGTTATCCCGCTGCGTAAGGATCCCCGCCACACTTCCGGGGAAGCGATTGTGCAGGATGCCTTGATCGGGGCAGCCGCAGGAGCGATTTTGGGGGGCCTCTTCGGCGACCGGGTGATCTCGACGGAGAAAGTGCTGGGCGGAGCGGCGGCAGGGGCTGTCATCGGCAATGTAACGGCGCCGGAAGTGGCGGTGATCGACGCCAATGCCAACTTGACGCTGACGGTCACCCAAGATTTTCAGCCCTACCTGCCCTAGCGAGCTTCTGAAAACAGCTCTGGCCAGGGATCCCTTTCTAGGGACTGGCCGTGAGCCGATCCAAAATCTCGTCGTGGGAGAGGCCCTTGCGCACCCACTCCTCGCAGTGGTGCAGCCGCTGAGCCGTGCCGATGAGGAAGCGGTTGAGATCGGCCCCCAGGGATTCGCAGGTGGTCTGCACGCAGATGAGATCCCGCCCCGAAAGCAAGGAGAAGAGGCTGGCCAGCATTCCCGCCTCCAAATATCCGGCAGGCTCTCGCCGTGCAGAAGGTTCCTCCGGGTTGAAGCTGGCGCGAGCGGCCAGGGCAAACCCGGAATGGCGGATCCCGGCCTGAACCAAGCCGTGGTCGGCGGCGGAAAAATCCAGCTCCAGGCGTCCCCAGCCGTGGGTAGCCCAGAGATCGCTGAGGGCATCCAGGAAGATCCCCATCGGCAATTCCTGCAGCGGCTGCTGGTAGTAGCCGGAAAGCTCGTCTTCAACACGGCGGAAAAATGCCTCTCCCCAATCGCGGCCACAGTTGTAGAGAATGACGCGGGTGGCTTGGCCGGTTTCGTAGCGCAGGCCGGAGTAGAGAGCTTCCAGCAGGGGCATGGGAAAGGCCGCCAAGCGGTATCCTCCGCGGCTGTAGAGCAGTCCGGTGTGGATGTCAGGGCGGATGTAGTAGGCAGGGCTAAAGCAGTGCCCAGGCAAGATCTGGTCTTGCAGAATCTCTTGCAGGGTAGTCATGGCTATCTCACAGGGGGATGGACGGATTTGAGGGCGGCTGGAACTTGGCCTTTTGGAGTGAAGGGATGAATGTCCGGTGGATTGGCAAAACTAGGGAATCCATTGAGGGCGAATGGACCTAGTTAACCAGCATGGATTTGGCCAAAAGCAGATAAGGACGGATCATCTCGCTCTCTTCTGCCCCAAAGATGTAGGTCAGGGAGTCGAGCATTAACTTGTAGGCAGGCTGGCATTGGTCGCGCATCTTGAACGATTTCAGGATCGTCTCCAGCCAGTAGAGCAATTTATCCCTCAGGTAGTCTTCGTCGTTGAGCAGCATGGCCATGCAGCAGTAGCGCCACACCATGCTCAGATCCCGGCGGCAGCGCTCCCAGGCCAGGTGACCATGCTGGCGGATTAAATTCGGCATCATCGGCTGAAACTTCTCCATCACCCGATCCAGCAACTCTTGTTCTTTGGCCTGCAGAACCTGGTAAAGGCGGACCCGCTTCGGGATCCCTTCCACGTAGGCGTGTAGAGTTTTCAACTCGTCCGGGCGCAGATAGCGGCCTTCGCTTTGTTGCATCAGCTCGGCAACCCTTGAATTCATAGATAGAGCCTCCTTCAGTGGGCTTCACACAAACATTTCCGCCAAGGTGAGAGCCCTCTCCGGCGGAACTGTGGGCAGGTCAACCTCGGCCTCAGACCTAGAAGAAGAGGGGGAAGGGAACTGGGCCTGAGAAGTGGCGCAGACAGCTTGTAGCTCTTGCCAGTAGGGGGCAAGCAAACCCTGCTGATCCGCTGGCAGGGATCCCTGAACCACTGCCCGTAGCTGAGCGAGCGCTTGCGGCAACCCTAGGTACTGTTCCATCGCACCAAGAGTTACCTGCTGCACAGGGGTGGGATCCCCTATCAACAGGCTCAGGCCCAGGGAGCGCAAGCAAAAGGCCAATTGACGAGCCAAGAGGCGCTGAGCCGGGGTTAGAGAAGGTTCTGCCCCCTCTCTGGCGGGATTGCTGCTGGGCAACGCTGTCGCGACGGGGGTTGGCCCCTGCTGTTGCAAGACCCTTTGGATCCAGGTCAGCTCCTGCTGTTGTAAGACCTGGTAAAGCTCCAGCCGTTCTTGAAAAGAGAGAGAGTAGCGAATCAGGTCTTGCAGATCGTCGGGTGTTAAGTAATCCCCTTCTCGCTCGGCAATGCGTTCTGGCCAAGAGTGAAGGTCATCCATGGGTGAAGTCTCCTTAAAAACAGAGGGCAAAACAAAACCGAGATCCCTGAACAAACCAGAGCTAGAGCAAAGCTCCGCCAAACAAGGCGGCAAAATCCTCAAGGGTAAAGGGATCCTCCGCTGGCAATTCCGGCAGCGGCTCTGAGCGTGGGCGGATGCCCGACCAATTGAAGCCGGCAAAAAACTGTCCCACCGATTGGGCAAAGAGCATGGGGGACTGCGGCGGCAGTTCTTGAGCGGAGGAAGCCTTGGCTGGGGGTCGATTATCCCAGTTCAACCCCTGCAAGAAGAGCATCAGGGGCTGGGTTAGATCTCGAGCAGGATCTAGGGTGAGCATGTCAGCTTCTCCAAAGCGCTGAGGAACGACAGAACCACAAGCAAGCCTTACATTTGCTGTAAACGCTGCTCGATCTCGCGGGCGCTGGCCCCTTCGGTGATCCAAAAATTGGCGGCATCAATGCGTTCTTGCCCGCCCAACAGGAACTTGCAGTAGGTTTCCCCCATGGCGTAGCACTGGATCTCGATGCAGGCCAGCTCGCGGGAAGTCATAGCGGTGAAAAACCCGGCAAATAGCCCGGCATAGAGATGACAAACCGGCTTGCCCACATCCCCAAGGGTGCGAGCCACCATCGAGTCAAACAAGTTGATAAACAGGAAGCCTTTTTGTTTGGATTCGGTTTCCACCTCCCACTTGCCCCAGCCCTGAGCCGTAAAAGGCCACCACCAAGTCTCCAGCAAAAACAAAAGGTTGGACTGTTTTACGCCAATCCCATACTCCCGCTCGTACCACTCGGAGAAGTGCTTGGCATCGCGGATGCCCCAATCTCTGCCAATGGTGTACATCACCGCCGCCGAAGCATCCCCCACCTCCCGTTCCAAGCCTGTTTGCAGGCCCACAATAAAGTCTTCGCTCAACAGCAGATTTTGGGTGTTGTTCCAATCGATAATCGTGCCCTGATCTCGGTTGAAGCGAAAGAAATCGCGGTAACTGTAGTGAGCATGCTTGTCACGGCCCACAGGCAGGGTGACTGCAGGACGGGGATCCGGTCGAGATGTAGTGGCCATGGCGCTCTCCTGATAAAAAATGGATAATTCTAGATTGCAAAGCAACAGGATTTGGTGGGATTTGTAGGGATCAACTGGGCCAGACAATGCCAATGAGTCAACAAAATGAATGGCTAAGCATTCGATAAACTTGGTCAGCTATCTGAGGGATCCAACATTGTTCAACTCTTGTTTGATTGTTTATAAAACAACACCTGCCGAGCTCAAGGGATCCCTGAATATCGACAATCCATCAAACTTCCCGAGTTTGGGCCAGCGTATTGCCAATGATGCGGAAGTCCTCATTTTCTAGCTGCTTAACAGTAGAGCGAGTGATGATCTTGCCCTGCTCCACCAAAACCTTCCCCGTCCGTGGGTGCAGCAGGTCTTGTTCGGCCCGCCGACCGATGAGCACTTCGATATCCCTCAGCGAGTTCACGTACATTCCCGGCGGCAGCTCCACCACCACGCCATCGGAAACCACCCTGGCCTGGCAGGCCAGACGAGAATTGCTGCGGGCGCTGGTGATCACTTCCAGAGTTTTTGCTTCGCGGGGGGTGATGGGAGTGAGGCTTTCCATTCCCTCTTTGACGTAAACATGACAGGTGGCGCAGAGGCCGCGACCGTTACATTCCCGCGAAACCTGCAGCTCCTCCGACAAAATGGCCGACAGCAGATTGCTGTAGGTATCGACCTCCGAGACACGAGATAAAGGCTCTAGCCGGATTTGTTTAACCATAGACGGGATCCAAACGCTAAGGGCAGGCAAGAAACCCCGGCGGGCAAGATCTACTGCAAAAGCAACGCAAACAAATCACAACAATTAACTCCCCTCCCTGCAGTCCTTCTGCAGGTCTACGGCAACACCTGATTTCCCAGTCGATTAAAGTTAAATGTAGGTCACCTCAGATGATGAGTCCCGCACAAGCAACTCTGGGGAAGGCTATATTCTTTACTTTATTTTGGATTTGGATGAGGTCATCTTGGATGAAAATGTCATAATCCTTAACTACGGATAAACACGGAATCTTTTTATCGCCCAGAAAGCCACAAAGTGAAATCACGTAAATCAGAGCCAACGACAATCCTTTTGTAAATATTTATCGCGGATCTACGTCGGTTGTTCTATCGTCAAGGTAAATCTCAAGTAGGCTCTTCATAGTCTTTTGTTGGCAGTTTTGTTACAGAAGGATGTGCCGAAGTTTGCCGTAAAAGCGTATTGAGCCATTCGCTACTCTCTTGGCCATTTCTTTAAAGTAGCCCCTCGTTTTGTCTGTTTTTGTCAGTTCTGTCGATTGGGAGCTATTGCCATGGAACCACGCCAGCGCCGGCAGGATCCGCAAACGTTGCAAAACCTGTTGCGGGCCGCCTATCAGCAGCTTTTGGAACGCCAGCCCTACCAGCACGAGAAAGCGGGAGAGCTGGAGAAAATCGAGCAGGACTTCTTGCGGGGGCGGATCGGGATTAAGCGCTTGGTTCGCCAGATTGGGGGATCCCGTCTTTATCAGCGGCTGTTTTTCAGTGCCGGCTGCAACACCCGCTGTGTGGAGCAGGGTTTCAAGCACTTTTTGGGGCGGGCCCCGGCCAGCAAAGCTGAGGTGGCCACCTACCACGACATTTTGGTGCACCAGGGCTTGCAGGCCATGGTCAATGCCTTTATCGACTCGGAGGAGTACCGCCACCAGTTCGGCAACGACCATCTGCCCCACCCCCGCCAACGGCTGAGCGGCCACCCACCTTTGGCCTACTTGCTGACAAACCAAATGCACCGGCGCCATGAGCTGGGGATGCAGGGATCCCCGCTTTTGCACAGTTTGGCGGCGATGGAAGTGGGGATCCCTTAGGCAGTGGGGCCGGGGAGGAAGTCGAGGGTATAGGCTTGGCGAACCTCCAGACCCGCTGCGCCGATCCCCAGGGCCACCATCTCCTGAAAGTAGGTTTGCCAGCGCTGGTGGGTCATGGCGCCGATTCCCAGCGTGGCGGCATCTCCACTGGTGAGAAGGCCGTAGTCTTTTAGGGCTTGGTGGGCGTAGGCCAGGAGGGCCTCGCTCATGTTGGGGTTGTCTTGGCGGATGAGGCGATTGCCGGGGCGGGGATCCTCTAGGTAGCTCTGCCAGCCCTGGATGGAGGCAGCTACAAATTTTCGCACCTGCTCCGGGTGCTGTTCGGCAAAGGGGCGGGTGGTCTCCAGGGTGGTGGCGTAGGGGGAATAGCCGTAGTCGGCCAGCAGAAAAACGACGGGATCAAAGCCCCCCTCCTGGCGCACGCGGAAGGGCTCGGAGGTCACATAGCCCTGCTGGGCAGAAGACTTGTCCAGCAAGAAGGGCGTGAGGCTGAGGTTGTAGGGGCGCTTCTGCTCGTCGGTAAAGCCAAATTTGGCCCGCAAAAAAGGCCAGTAGGTGAGGTTGGCCCCCGGTGACACCCAGATGGGCTTGCCCCGCAGGTCTTCCAGGCGCTCGATGCCCACCCCTGGATGGGCCAAGAGACACTGGGGATCCTTCTGGAAAAAGGCGGCCACGGTGAGAACAGGGATCCCAGCTTGCAGAGCCGCCAGAGCGTCGGGGCTGCCGCCGAGCACAAAATCTGCCGCTCCCCCGGCTAGCAGTTGCAGCACGTTAACCGCCGTTCCCCCCATGCGGATTTCCACCTGCAGACCGTAGTCGGCGTAGATGCCGGTGGCCAGGGCTTGGTAAAAGCCGCCGTGTTCGGCCTGGGCGTACCAGTTGGTGACCAGTCGTAAGGGCCGGGATCTGGCCGAAGAGGGGCGGGAGCCCGTTCCTACTGCTAGCAGAGCAGCTCCACTGGCCAAAAAACGCCGCCGCGGCCAAGGCTCTGGAGTTACACCGGACATAGGCAGGGATCCTCAGGCGGCCACGCTTTCAGTATCTCGCAAGTAGACCAGTTTTTCCCCAGGCTGGCCACCCCTTGGAAGAGGAGCTGTTGGGAGGCGTCTTCGATTTATATTTGCAAAGCAAGCGGGATCCCCTTCTTACAAGGGGCAAGATCGACATTCCAAGGGGTAGGGCATGGGCAAGGTGTATCTAGTGGGGGCAGGGCTGGGCGGGCGGGCGGGCCTGACGCAGGGAGCACTGGAGATCCTACGGCAGGCTGAGGCTATCTGGATCGACGAGCTGGTGGATGAGCGTTTGCTGGCGGAGTTACCCTCTCAGGCGCAGGTGTGGCGGCGCTCAGGAGAAGCGAGCTTACAGCAGGGCATCCTCTGGTTAATTCAGCGCTGTCGGGAAGGCAAACAGGTGGTTCACCTTAAGTCGGGGGATCCCTTGATCTTTGGCCGCGCTCGCGAGGAGATCCAAGCCCTTAGGGAGGCGGGCTGTCCCTTTGAGATTTGGCCGGGGTTGTCGTCGGCCCTGGCTGGCCCCCTCTGGGCAGGGATCCCCCTGACCGATAAGCACTTAAGCCGCGTTTTTGCCGTGCTGACTGCCCACGATCTAGAGGCCTTGCCCTGGAGCGCCCTGGCCCAGTTGGATACTTTGGTGATTTTGATGGGATCCCGGCAGCGACAGCACATTGGCGCACGGCTGGTGGAGTCTGGGATCCCGGCAGACCGACCGGTGGCTGTGATCTGGGGAGCGGGGCAGGCAGAGCAACAGGTGTGGGTAGGCACCTTGGCCGAGCTGCAGCAGGGGGAGAGTCAGGCAAAGTTGCCGGGCCTACTGGTGGTTGGGGAGGTGGTGCGGCTGCGGCAGGACTTTTTGCCGGGGATCCCTCCTTTGCCTCCGCCGGCTCCCCTGGCAGGCAAGACGGTGCTGGTTACCCGTTCTGAGGGGCAATCGCCAGCTTTTTGTGAGTTGCTGCAGGCCCAGGGGGCGCGGGTGCTGGAGATGCCGACCCTGGTGATCCAGCCGCCCACGAGCTGGGATCCCTTGGATACAGCCATTGCCAACCTGGAACAATTCGACTGGCTGCTGCTGACCTCTGCCAATGGAGTGCAGGCTTTCTTTGAGCGGCTGCAGCGGCAAGGTCGGGACAGTCGGGCTCTCCACCCCGTACAAGTGGCGGTGGTGGGATCCAAAACCGCTTCCGTGCTGGCCCAGTACGGCATTCGCCCGGATCTAATGCCCTCCGAGTTTGTGGCCGAAGCCCTGCTACCCATTTGGCCGCAGCCAGTGCAGGGGCAGCGCATCCTCTTTCCCCGCGTTGAGTCAGGAGGGCGGGAGGAGCTGGTACAGGGGTTGCGGCAGCGAGGAGCAGAGGTGGTGGAGGTGGCCGCCTATCAGTCCGCCTGTCCAGCAGCAGCGGATCCCCAGGTCCTGGAAGCTCTTAAAGCCCACCAGGTGGACATCCTCACCTTTGCCAGCTCCAAGACAGTACAGCATTTTGCCCACTTGATCCAGCAGGCAGGGCTGGGCCCTGAGATCTGGGATCCACCCGTGCAGATTGCCGCCATTGGCCCCAAGACGGCCGCAACCTGCAAGGCTGCATTTGGTCGAGTGGACATCGCAGCCCAGGAGTATACTTTGGAAGGATTGGTGGAAGCCCTCATCCAAGCGACCAACCGTTCTACCTAGCCTTTTCAGGCCGTTCGCGGTAGCGGTGCAGAGTACCCAGGTGCTCCTCATAGTGAGCCCCCATCAGCCAAACGGAACTCTCCTGGCCCGGCATCCCAATAGATACACCCAGACACCATGTGGCAGACGGCCAAGCTCTACGAAGACATTCTTTACGAAAAAACGGATGGCATTGCCAAGATCACCATCAACCGTCCCCACAAGCGCAACGCCTTCCGCCCCAAGACCATTGCCGAGCTGATTGATGCGTTTGCCGATGTGCGAGAGGATCCCAGGATTGGAGTAGTGCTCTTAACAGGCGCCGGGCCCCATACCGATGGGAAGTATGCCTTCTGCGCCGGCGGGGATCAAAGCGTACGGGGCGAGGCCGGTTACCTGGATGAGGCCGGGATCCCTCGTCTCAATGTGCTGGATCTGCAGCGCATCATCCGCTCTTTGCCCAAGGTGGTGATTGCCCTAGTGGCAGGCTACGCCATCGGGGGTGGCCATGTTTTGCACCTCATCTGCGACCTGACCATTGCCGCCGACAACGCCATCTTTGGGCAAACCGGCCCCAGAGTAGGCAGCTTCGACGGAGGCTTTGGGGCCGCCTACCTAGCGCGGGTGGTGGGGCAAAAAAAAGCCCGCGAGATTTGGTTCCTCTGCCGCCAATACACCGCAGCCCAAGCCCTGGAGATGGGTCTGGTCAATGCCGTGGTGCCGGTGGAAGAGCTAGAAGCTGAAGGGATCCGCTGGGCGCAAGAAATTCTCCAGCACAGCCCCTTAGCCATCCGCTGCCTCAAAGCCGCCTTCAACGCCGACTGCGATGGGCAGGTGGGGCTGCAGGAGCTGGCCGGAGATGCGACGTTGCTGTTCTACATGACCGAGGAAGCTGCTGAGGGCAAACGCGCCTTTTTGGAAAAGCGCCCACCTAACTTTCGCCAGTTTCCCTGGCTGCCATAGTTTGTTTGTTTTCATTAATTCCACTTCCCCGAAGGGAAGCGACCTGTAGGGCTGGGCTTTACCTCAAACTCAAGCAGCAGCACCACCTGACGGAAATACCGCTGTCGATATTCCGCCAGGAAATATGCAGCCCGAGGTCTGTCAAAATCAGCGGGTAGCTCCAGCGCTGCTATATCCAACGGTTGCCCCACCAGAGCGTACCCCAGAGATGCAAAGAGACCAGCCACCTCAGCAACCGATCGGATCCCTCGAATGTCTTCCACATCCAGTTGAGTAGCCATTGCCGCACTCCGGTGATCTGTGGCGGTAGTGTCGCGTATTTTGTGGGTTAAGCATGGAGGGCGGAATGGACGGAGAGGAGCTTAAGAGGTTGACCAAGGAGGAGATCAGCCGGCGCATCCGGGAAGGGGTCAAGGCCGTCATAGTGCTCCGCACCGCTTACGCGAACGAGCAGGTGTTGGAAGAAGAGATGGCCGAGCACCTGGCTGCGGGTTACCGTGAGCGCACCGAAAGCCGCCGCGGGGAGCGGAACGGCTACTACACCCGGGACCTCATCACGCCGGCGGGCAGGATCGCCCAGCTCCGGGTACCCCGGGACCGGGAGGGGACTTTCCTGACCGAGGTCTTTGAGCGGTACAAGCGGATGACCGGAGAGGTAGAAGAGGCGGTGCTGGAGATGTACCTCCAAGGGGTCTCCACCCGCAAGGTAGCGGCCATCACGGAGGGCCTGTCCCGGGTGCGCATCGGTAAGGACGCGGTCTCCAGGGTAGCCCAGCGCCTGGAGGAGGAGCTCTCCGCCTGGCGGGGCCGGCCTTTGGAGCTGGCCTACCCCTACCTCTACCTGGACGCGGCCTACTTCAAGGTGAACTGGGGCGGGCGGGTGGTGGACCTGGCCCTTCTGGTGGCGGTGGGGGTGAACGAAGAAGGCTACCGGGAAGTGCTGACGGTGGAGCCGGCGGGCGGGGAGAGGAAGGAGGCCTGGAGGAACCTGCTGAAGGGCCTGGTGGAGCGGGGGCTTCATGGGGTGAGGCTGGTCATTTCCGACGACCACCCTTCCATCCGCCAAGCGGTGATGGCGGAGCTTCCTGGGGCCAGCTGGCAGCGGTGCGTGGTGCACTTTATGCGGAACGTTTTAGCTCATGTGCCGCAGTCGGAGCGGGGTGTGGTGGCCGAGGAGCTCCAGGAGGTGTTTGTGGCGCGGCGGCGGGGCACGGCGGAATCTCTGGCCCAGGAGTTCGTTGAGCGTTACCGGGACCGGTTTAAGCGGGCGGTGGAGGTGTTTGCCCAGGGTCTGGGGGAGGCCCTGACCTACCTGGACTTTCCCGGGGTCCACCAGCGGCACA
This sequence comes from Synechococcus sp. W55.2, assembly GCF_047461635.1. Classification (NCBI taxonomy): domain Bacteria; kingdom Bacillati; phylum Cyanobacteriota; class Cyanophyceae; order Synechococcales; family Synechococcaceae; genus Synechococcus; species Synechococcus sp. W55.2. The sequence continues at coordinate 34,026 of NZ_JANSHM010000006.1, forward strand.
TCAAGAGCACGAATGTGCTGGAGCGGCTTATCCGTGAGGTGAAGCGGCGGACCAGGGTGGTTGGGGTCTTCCCCGGCGAGGGGAGCCTGGTGAATCTGGCCACGGTGGTGATGCTGAGGGCCACGGAGGACTGGGCTTTCCGGCGTTACCTGGACATGGGCCCGCTTTGGGCCGTGGAAGAGAAACCCACAAAAATCGCGACTTGACCATGCATGTGGGATCCCCTCAGCGGATGAGGAACGGCAAGTAAACAGGGATCTGATCATTTACAAACTGCTTGTAGGTCTGCACCTGCCGGTTGATGACGGCCCAGCACAGTACCCCATGTGGGAAAGATAGGCGATGGGGATGTTGCGCTCTAGGCAACTCTGGATCAGTTGGGTTGTGACTTGGGCATGGCCAAAGATCAAAATCTGATCCAAGTGGGGCAATTGAGCCTGTTGAAGAACAGCTCCAGCCCGTTTGACAACCAGGCGTTCCTGGTCGAGGCTGAGGTAGCAATCCTGTTGGGACACATAGAGTGTTCTACCCATGAGGCCACTCCCAGAAGCCTAAAATTGAAGCTGAGGTGGGAACAAAACGGGGTCTTCTTCAAGTTAAAAGTCAGGCCCAAAAATGCTGTAAGGGAAGATGCGAATGGCGAAAAAGCAGAGCAGGGTTTCTGGTGTGGGATCCGTTCGTGACGGTGCGCTCCTGATGAAAGATCTGCAAACCCTGAGACACTACGGCATCCTTGGGGATCTGGTGTATCGTTGGGGCTACTATCTCGGCTCTAGCACCATGACCGAAGTGGAGTTCAACACCGCCCTCAGCGAGGGGATCCCAAAGCCCAAGAGGTCTTTCAGGCCCAAAAGCCGCGGTTCGGTTGACGCAGACGAGACAGAGCAAATCAGGGCACTGAAGGTCTCACTCTGGCAAACGAGCAAAGCTGACCCCTCGGTAGTAGTAGGCCAAAATTTGGCGGTAAGTCCAGCCTCGGCGGGCCAATTCTTGGGCGCCCCACTGGCTCATGCCAATGCCATGCCCAAACTTGGGATAGGGGCTGACATCCGGTAAGCTCATCAAATAAGGGATCCCACTCACCCCGACGGTTTGGCCGCCGCTGCTGGCGCTGTACATGGCATTGACAAACTGACCCCCATACACCATGACCACACCACGGGTGGCTTGTGTTGCTTCCAGGGCGGCTGCCGACCGCTGGGAAAGCCCTCGGTACACCTGGGAGCGAGTATCGCTAAACACATCAAACCAACCGCGGGAATTGCGATGGTAAAGAACGTAGCTGCGGGCTGCCACCGCTTGCGCCTTCAGGGCTTCTGGGAAGAACCGGGATCCCATTTCTGCATCCACCACACTGGCCACATAGTCTTCTAGATCCACGTAGTTGATGGCCATCACCATGTTGTAGCCAGTCAAGAGCACCTTGCCGGAGTACCAGCGGCCATTCACTGCCACCAGGCCACCCTCCTGAGGTTCGATGAACAACGCCGGGTCAACCACCCCATGCAGACGCACCCCTTGAGGGCTGGGCTGAGCCAAAAACCCTTGCATAGGGGGCAGATCTGCCAGCACCTCTCCCCGACCGTTGATCAGTTGGGCAGGGAGAGAAACGCCTACCACCAGAGGGGCAGTGGTATCGGCCAATTGCACTCGCACCGTCACCCCCCAGACGGCTTCCACCCATCCCCAGAAGGTACTGACCACCAGGGATCCCATCAGGGCCAGCCAATGCCGCGCTTCCATAGCCCGTGCCCAGAGTTGCTTTTTGTACACCAACTCCAGCTTAGGATAAGGCAAGTTTCCAGAAATGGGCCGGTTGGTTGGCAGCAACTGCAGAGGGCTTGAGCCTCAGTTCTTGACGGAGTGTGGGGGATCTGAGTATGGAACTATCTATGAACGGGATCCCGTTTCCAGCGGAGCGGGCCGATCCGGCGGCTCCAGAGGGTCGGGTTCTTGCGACCCAAGCCGATTGCGGCCGCCCTCTAGATGGACCGAAGAGCTATCCGGCCCCAGGCCCAAGGCAAAGCGCAGCGAGTCCCCCGGTCGCCCATTGGAGAAGAAGAGAAAAGAACCCAAGGAAGCCAAGGAAAGAAGAGCCGCATAGCCAAACATGGCTCGATAGCCGGATCCCGCTGCTAAGGTGCCCAAAAGGGGCCCCGCCAGGCCAATGCCCAAATCAAACCCGCACATCACCAAGCTAAACAGGCGACCCCGCTCCGCCGGCTCCGAGCGATCGGCCACGAGGGCAGAGATGAGAGGGATCAAAGTACCAAAACCGCAACCCACCACGATCCCAGCAGCCAGAAAAGCGCCGGTGCTGTTGGCAACAATCAGGATCCCCATTGCCAAGGCATAGGTGGCCAAGCTGAGGGAGATAAATGGCCCCCGCCCATAGCGATCGGAAGCGCGACCGGTGAGCAGGCGCACTCCAAAGCTGGCAAAGGCCACTGCCGTATAAAAAAGACCTGGATTCAGGGGAGCTCCGGCTTCTTGGATTAACAAGGCCACAAAGGTGGTCTGGGTGCCGAAGGCCAACCCCACCAAAAACATCACCCAAGCGAGGGAGCGCACCTTCGGGCTGCCCAGAAAGCTCCAGAAGGCCCCATCCATCGGCAGGGATCCCCAATGCTCACGCCGCTGTTCTCGAACCAGTTGGGTACAAAGAAAGCCCACCAACCCCAGCAGAGCAGAGAAGAGAAACGAAGGGCCATAGCCGGCAAACTCCTGCAAAAAGCCGCCCAAAGCAGGGCCAATGGCTGCGCCGATCGGATTGACCAAACTCATGTAGCCCAGGATCTCACCCCGTTTTTCTTCTGGGGCAAAATCCACCACCAAAGTCACATAGGCCGTGGCAAAAGCGGCGATGCTAACCCCATGAAAGGCTCGCACCAGCGCTACCCATGGGATCCAATCGGAGAGCCAGTATCCTATGGGGGCCATCCCCACCACCCCCATGCCGATAAGCAGCACGATCTGCCGGCTGTGGCCATCCGCCAGGCGACCCAACGCAGGGCGAAAGGCCAGCAACCCAATCGAAAAGGCCCCCATTACCCAGCCCACTTGCTGGCTGGTGCCACCGGCATCTCTGACGTAGAGAGGCAACGTGGGCAGCAGCGAGGATAAACTGGCCCAAAAGAGCAGCCCAGCCACAAACAAAATGCCCAAGTTGCGCCGCTGTGCCGGCTGCAGCTGCCCGAATACCCTCACGCCAACTCCTTATGCAAAATGGAACTCAAAGCGTTCTCCCAGAACCGCGCCCTAGGATAAGCCCACCTTCGCCGGATCCCTCAGCCCGAAATATTTAGGTGCTAACCTTTCTGATTGTAACCGTATGGTCTGGGGCTGGGAACCGGCCCTGCTCGCCTTTGCAGGCGCCTCCAGTCTGGGATAACAGCTAACCTCAAGTTACCTAGAGATGCGCTTTTTGGACTCCGACCCATGCCTGAACGATCGGATCCCCTCACTCGCAGCTTGATTGCCCTGATCCGGGGTTACCAGGTGGGTATTTCTCCTTGGCTGCCGCCTGCTTGTCGCTACTACCCCACCTGCTCCCAGTACACCTTGGAAGCGGTGCGGCGCTACGGTGCCCTACGTGGGGGCTGGCTGGGGCTCCGTCGCCTCTGTCGCTGTCATCCCTGGCACCCAGGGGGCTACGATCCAGTTCCCGATTTGCCGGGATCCGCGCCGACCCAGAAACCATTCCGCTAGCCGGACTCAGGAGACATTTAGGTCGATTGTGGGTAGCAGGCCACAACCTCGATTTCTACTCGGGCATTGAGGGGCAGGCGAGCCACCTGCACGCAAGAGCGGGCCGGAGCCGGATCGGTGGCAAAAAACTCTCGATAAACCTCGTTCATGGCCGCAAAGTCCTCCATATCGGCCAGGAAAACCGTTGTCTTCACCACATTGGCGAGAGTGGTGCCCCCCGCTTCCAGCACTGCCTGCACGTTCAGCAACGCCTGCCGAGTTTGAGAAACAATGTCCTCCCCCACCAGTTTGCCGGTTTTGGGATCCAGGCCCACCTGTCCGGCGGTGAACAGAAACGGCCCCAGAGCAGTAACGCCCTGGCTGTAAGGGCCGACAGGAGCGGGGGCAGCCTCAGTTTGCACAGCACAAGGGCCTGGCCCGATTTGGCCCTGCTGGTGGCCGATCTCTGGCTTGGCCGGCTTCGTCTGCTCCATAGAGGTTTGCCCAACTCTGTCGCTACGCTACCACAGGTGGATTGCCGAAGAGCGGGGCTGAGAATGCCAAGATGAATTTCAAGATGAATTTGTTGATAGGGAGAGGGATCCATGCCGTTGATCAAGCTGCAAACGTCTGTGCAACCAGAAATCGCCGCAGTAGAGGAACTGCTCAAGGTGCTGTCTGCTGCTCTATCGGAACAGTTGGGCAAGTCGGAAGCCTACGTGATGACTGCCTTTGAAGGTGGGATCCCGATGACCTTTGCCGGCAGTGGGGATCCCTGTTGTTACCTAGAAATCAAGAGTATCGGGCAATTTTCCGCCCAACAAACCCGAGCCATGAGCGAGTTTTTTTGCGGCACCATCGAGGCCCGATTGGGGATCCCCAAGAAGAGGATTTACATTGAGTTCAGCGATGCCAAAGGCTATCTTTGGGGATGGAACGGCACGACTTTCGGGTAAAGATACTTCCCCCACTCCAAGAGCTGTCTACTCTGGCTTGCCCTAGCTCGCCTCACAAGAACTTTGTAGGAGTTTAGCCAATGGAAGAGCTACCTCAACTCAACACAAATCCCCAAAAGCAGCGGATTTTGCTTAAGCTTGCTACCGGCTTGGGCTTGGCCATTTTTATCTTTTGGTCAGCCCATCGATTGGGATTTTTTGGAGTTATTCAAGACTGGCTCGCCGAAGCTCTGGCTTGGATTGAAAGCTTGGGGTTGCTGGGGCCAATCCTCTTCATTGCCATTTACATTGTAGCGACGGTGCTGCTTCTACCAGCCTCGGTGCTGACCTTGGGGGCAGGGGCCGTGTTCGGGTTGCTGGCCGGAACTGTGTACGTGCTGATCGGGGCAACCATTGGAGCCAACTTGGCTTTTTTAATCGGGCGCTACTTGGCGCGGGAACAGGTGGCGAAATGGATTGAGGGAAACGCCAAGTTTGCGGCCATCGATCGAGCGTTGGGACGTGAGGGATGGAAAATAGTCGGCCTGATTCGGCTGTCGCCTGCGTTTCCCTTCAATGTGCTCAACTACGCCCTGGGGCTGACCCAAATTTCTTTTCTGGATAACTTGCTGGGCACCGCTGGAATCGTGCCGGGCACTTTTATGTATGTGTACATCGGCTCGTTGGCGGGATCCCTGGCCGACATGGAAGGCGCGGAGTTGGATCCTCAGGCTCAAACCGCCCAATGGGTCGTTCGCCTCGTGGGGCTCATCGCCACCATAGCCGCTACCGTCTACGTCACTCGCATTGCCCGCAAAGCCCTACAAGAAGCGGTGGAGCCTGCCTAGGGAATTGCATTTTAAACAAGAATGAAATCTGTTGCATTGCTTCCCAACTCCTCTCTCTCTGGGAAAAGGACTGGAGGTGGTCGCGGAAGCGGCGCGGAGCGTTTGGGCAGCAGTAGGAGTGTCTCAATCCAGTTTGAAATGACTATAAGTTGGCTCGGCGAGCTAGTGTGTAGAAAGCACCGGGTTGAGAACGCTCACCGTTGGGCAGAGGCTTAGCCAACAACTTGGCAGAGGGTTTCCTGCCTCTCTCGGTCTTGTTCGGCCAGCTCCTGGATGGCCTGTTGGTACACCTGGGCAGGTGTGGATCCCTGGTTGACTTGCTTCAGCCAGCGTTGGGCCTCATTGCCCTGGTGGAGCAGAGTTTGCAAGGGAGCTAGAAAACAGCCCAAGCCTTGAGGTTGGCCAATACGCCAAGCTTCGGTCAGCAGCTCTTCGATCCACTCTTGGGCCGCCCGTTCCCGGCCTGTCCGCCAATCGACCAAATGAGATTGCAGCGATTCTCGAGCAGCAGCCTGCTCGTTGGCCTCGCAAAGGCTCTCCAGCTCTGTTGGGGTAAAGGGCCCCCGCAAGGGATCCAGCGCTTCCGGCTGGGCCAGCAACTGCCAGAGACGGGCTTCCACCAAGGCGGTAATCGCCAGAACCATTACCGGATCCCCCACCAGATCGCAAATGCGCAGCTCCACGCGGTTGAGGTGGTAGGGCCGCTCCGGGCCGTTGGGTCGCACCGAGGCCCACAGGTGGCGCACATTCTGCATGGTGCCCAAGGCTAGCTGCTCCTGGATCCAGGCAATGTAGTGGGCGTGATCCCGGAAGAAGGGCACCTGAGCCGGCGTTTTGGGGAACACCTGCCAACGGCTGGAGTGGGATCCCGTCACCCGTCCGTCCAGAAAAGGAGAGGAAGCGCTCAGAGCTAGGTAGAGAGATGCTTCCACCCGCAACAGTCGGCAAGCCCGGAAGATAGCCTCGGTATCCGGCAGGCCGACATTGATGTGAATGCTGGCGGTTACCACCCGCGTGCCGTAGGTGCGTTCGATGTAGTCGTGGTAGGGGTTGCCGGGATCCGACCGCTCGAAGTGATCGCTGCCGCCCAAAGCCAGCGTACTCCCCGGCAGAAGGGTGTAAGGGCCAAGACGGCGCAAAAATTGCCGCAACTGTAGGCGAGGCCGCAACAAGGCACAGAGCAGGTCTTCGTAGCGGCGAAGGGGAGGGGTGATATACTCCACGTTGCGCCGATCCGGCTCCCGCACAAACCCTGGCAAAGCCTGGCAAATGCGATCCGACAAGCCCACCACTTCCCCGGCGGCGGTGCCGGTGTACATTTCCACCTCAAAGCCCTTGGTTAACAGCACAGGCCAGCCTCCAGCCGCAGCCTCACCAGTCTAACCTTTCTCTTCTCCCCTCATTGTCCTGGGGTTTGGCAGGGAATTGGCCGATGGTAGGGAAGTTTCTCGACCTGTTTTAGAATGTCCCTGTAAAGCAGTTTCGGGAAGAGACAGAGTGGGGAATCCCATCTACATCCTGGGAGCGGGGCCGGCAGGCATGGCGGCTGCCTATCGCTTGAACCAACTGGGTTTTTCCGTAGTGGTGGTAGAACGAGAGGAGAAGGTCGGGGGTTTGGCCAAAAGTATTCAGTATCAGGGGTTTATCTTGGACTATGGCCCGCACCGTTTTTTCACTAAAATCCTGCCGGTGCGAGAGTTGTGGAATCAGGTTTTGGAATCCGAGCAAGTAACCGTCCGACGGCTCACCCGCATCTATTACCGCAAGCAGTATTTTCAGTACCCCATTCAGGCCTGGGAAGTCCTGCGCAAAGTGGGTTGGTGGGAAAGCCTGCACATTGTCCTTTCCTATCTCTGGGCACAATTAATTCCGCGACCAGCTCCCCAGAACTTTGCCGACTGGGTCAAAGGCAAGTTCGGCACCCGACTCTTTCAAATGTTCTTTGAAGGATATACGGAAAAGCTTTGGGGGATCCCTTGTACCGAGATCAGTGCTGATTGGGCTGCCCAGCGCATCAAAGGTCTCAGCCTTGGGCAAGCCATCCAAAAGGCCTTGGGGTGGAATCGAAGCTTGGCCAAGTCTCTGATCGACCAGTTTCAGTTTCCTCGTCTGGGATCCGGGCAGCTCTATGAAAAAATGCAGGAGTATTTGCTTGCCGAGGGACAAAAAGTCCTGCTCAACACAGAAGTAGTCACCCTCAGACATCGGGGATCCCAAGTTGTCGAGCTGCAACTGCGCAATCTTCAGGATGGAAGTGAAACTTGGGTCTCCCCCTCCCACGTCATTTCCTCGATCCCTCTGACGGTGTTGGTGCAGAGCCTGCGGAAATTGCCTCCCCCCCAAGTGCTGCAGGCAGCCCGCAATCTCAGATTTCGCAATACTGTCTTGGTTTACTTGATTGTGCAGGGATCCCAGCTCTTCCCCGATAACTGGCTGTATATCAACGATCCAACGGTGGGGGTGGGACGGGTGACCAACTTCGCCAATTGGTCTCCGGCCATGTTGCCCAACCAAGAGCAAACCCCCTTGTGCTGTGAGTATTGGTGCAACTTTGGGGATCCCTTGTGGCAAGCTCCTGAGGAGGAATTGCTGGCTTTGGCCGAGAAGGAGCTGCGTCAAATTGGCCTGCTTCACGATCAAAAGATCTACAGTGGCTTTGTGGTGCGCCTGCCCCGCACTTATCCCATCTATACCGGTAGCTATAAAGAAGATTTAGCCATTTTGCAGGAGTATCTCAGCCAGTTTGAAAATCTACAAGTGGTGGGCCGCTACGGCTCATTTAAATACAACAACCAAGATCACAGTTTACTGATGGGCTTGCTGGCGGCTGAGAACATTCTCCGACCCGGTAGTCACAATCTCTGGCAGGTGAACTCCGACGACGATTACCAAGAAGAAATCAAAGTGCCATCTTCACCCTTAACGATTCAGCGATGAGCTTTCCTCTCAGTCATCTGTTGCAGCGAGGTCGGCAGTACCTTGCCCCTTTCTTAGGGCAAATCTTGTTGCCCAGCTTGGCCTTGACAGTGCTGCAGATCTTTATGATCTCCCTCTGGAGTGAGGAGAGCGATTATGTTTCCATCTTCAAGGGCCTAACTCAGTGGGATAGCCATTGGTATCTCGGCATCACGCGGCGAGGGTACCAGTTTGTGGGCTTTGACAAGATTGCCTATGAGCAGAGCAACGTGGCTTTTTTCCCCGGCTATCCCCTGGCGGTGGCCGGAATCAGCCGCCTTTTGAGAGTTGACCCTGAACTGGGGCTTTACCTAACTGCTCAGCTCTTTTGCTGGCTGATGTGGGTTTACCTTTTCCTGCTTTACCGCAGGTGGCAAATTCCCCCGCTCTGGCAAATTTTGGCGAGCTTGATTATTTTCATCTATCCCACCAGCTTCTATCTGTGCGTAGGCTACAGCGAATCTTTGTTTATGGCCAGCCTGTTGGGCTTTTTCTACTGGTCAGTTTATTTGGACTCCCCTCGGCGAATGCTCTTAGCTGGGATCCACGGCTTGGCAATGAGCGCCACCCGCATTGTGGGTTTGCCGGTAGCCTTGATTCCACTTCTCAATCTCTGGTCAGGATCCCGACGTTGGCTTTGGACAGTGGCGACAGTGAGCCTGGCTTTGCTGGGGGGGCTGGGCTTTTTTCTCTACTGTCAGCTTCGCTTTGGACGCTGGGATCTCTACATGGAAATGCAGTCCTACTTTGGCCCCAGCTCTGTCAATTACCTGGCCATTGTTCAAGCGCACACCTATACTCCTCTCTTTTCTATTGGTCATTGGCGATCCCTGTTTTCCTTTTCTGAAGCTTTGGAAGCTGGGATATGGGCAATTTCCCTCAGTCAAGTGTTTGTTCCTCTCACCTTGGGATCCCTACTGGTGACCGGTTTGATAGATGGGATCAGCTCCACAGCCGGCAAAAGTCGGCGCTGGCAGGAGCGGCTGGGGTTTCATTTGGCTGCTTGGGTGATGTTTTACATTGCCTTAGCAGGAATGAGTGTGGTGGGCCAGCGAAGTATGGTTCGCTATTGCCTGCCGGTTTACATCGTGCAGGTGCTGGCCTGGCTGCATTGGGCCAAACACACCGATTTCAGCTTCATCCCCCAACGGGCTTGGCGATATCTTGGCAGTGCCCTGAAGCTGGGGTATTGTCTTTTGGCTTTCATCTTTTTTGCCCTCAACCAAATCCTCACCTGGCGCTACGTCCAACATCTTTGGGTGGCTTGACGGAGCCGTCTTGACGAGAGAAAGAGCAATGTGCCGATGAGTCTTCGCCTCAGCCATCTGTTGCAGCAGATCCGCAAACTTTTAGGTTGCTTCTCTGTTCGGATTGCTTTGCTAGGCTTAGCGCTTACTATCCTGCAAGTGCTAACGATATACCTCTGGACAAAACGCGGTGACTATGCTTCTGCTTTCGCGGCTCTGAGTCAGCGGGATAGCTATTGGTATCTCAGCATTGTGCGGCGAGGGTACCAGTTTGTGAGCTTTGATAAGATTGCCTATGAGCAGAGCAACGTGGCTTTTTTCCCCGGTTACCCCCTGGCGGTGGCTGGAATCAGTCACCTTTTGAGCGTTGACCCTGAACTGGGGCTTTACTTAACTGCTCAGCTCTTTTGCTGGCTGATGTGGGTTTACCTTTTCCTGTTCTACCGCAGGTGGCAAATTCCCCCACTCTGGCAAATTTTGGCGAGCTTGATTATTTTCATCTATCCCACCAGCTTCTACCTGTGCGTGGGCTACAGCGAGTCTCTGTTTATGGCCAGCTTGCTGGGTTTTCTCTACTGGTTCATTTATTGGGATCGTCCCCTGCTGATGCTCCTGGCCGGGATCCACGGCCTGGCCATGAGTGCTACCCGGATTGTGGGTTTGCCGGTGGCGTTGATTCCTCTCCTCAATCTTTGGCAGGGATCCCGAGGCCGTCGCCGGCTTTGGACAATGGTGACGGTGGGCCTGGCTTTGCTGGGAGGGCTGGGCTTTTTCTTCTATTGTCAGCTTCGCTTTGGACGCTGGGATCTCTACATGGAAATGCAGAGCTACTTTACCGGTGTGAAAGCCAATTACCAAGCCCTTTTCCAAGCTCATACCTATGTTCTTTCCGCAGATCGTTGGCAGAGCTTGCTCTCGATCTCTGCCCCTGTGAAAGATCCTGGATTGTGGGCAGATGCCCTCAGTCAGTTGTTTGTGTCTACCACACTGGGATCCCTGCTTGTTACAAGCTTGGTGGATGGGGCTAGTGTCATGGTCGGTAAAAGCCGGTGCTGGCGAGAGCGGCTGGGGTTTCACCTGGCTGCTTGGGCCATGTTTTACATCGCTGCGGCTGCCATGAGTTCCCTGGGCCAGCGAAGCATGAGCCGCTATTGCCTGCCGGTTCACATCGTGCAGGTGCTGGCGTTGGTGCATTGGGCCAAACACACCGATTTCAGCTTCATCCCCCAGCGAATGCGGCCCTATCTTGGTGTCGCCTTGAAGCTGGGATATGGGCTGCTGGCTTTCATTTTTTTTGCCCTAAACCAAATCCTCACTTGGCGCTACGTCCACCATCTCTGGGTGGCTTGACTCCGCTTTCCTGAAGATAGGATGTGAGGGATCCCAACTTCTCACCGGCTGAGAGCTGTGGCGTTCTCTTCTCCCCGCAAGTCTCCCCGTCAAAAATCAGCCTCGCGTGTCGCTCAGACCCTTGAGCCCGCCAAAATTTACCCCTGCCCGTGCTGCCATCAAGGTCAGTTGCGCCTGATCACCCTAACCGAAGCCTTTGGGTGTAGCCGTTGCCAGCATATTTTTGCCATTACCCCCGACCGCCTGTACATCGAGCAACTGGCCGTTTCTTATCCCTATCGCAAAATGTGGTTCTGGAACGGCTACCAATGGGTGTTGCGGCGGGAAAACACCCTACAGGGATCCGCGCTCTTGGGCCTCACCCTCAGCTTGGGCATTGTCTTGGCGGTTGGGTTCATCGGCGCAGTGCTCTTCCCAAACCAAACCCAGTTGCTCAGTTGGTTCATGATTCTCGGCTTGTTGTTGACGCTGTTGATGGTAACGGCGATCCTGATGCTGCGGCGGCCCTGAGACTTACGAGATCTGATCCGGCAACCGGTTTCTAGAGTCGGCAGCCCTGACACTTGTGGATCCAACCATTTCTTGTTAGCAGTGGTCTGGAGAACGCAGCGGGTCTGTCTCTAATGGGCTAGGCGGGAGAAGTTCAAGTGACAGATTTCGGTTCAGACTTTGACTTAGGTACCACTCTGCGACAGGTACGCCGCTTACTACCGCAGATGCAGCGGTTGAGCAGCCAAACCAAGCGCCAGGCCCTGCTGGCTCTCTCGCGGTGTTTGTTGGAGCGCTCCGATCTGCTCCTGGAAGCCAATACCCTCGACCTGGAAAGTTGCCGCGAGCAAACCGTACCGGAGTGGATCCTCAACGGCCTGAAGCTCACCCCCGAGCGCCTACAGCGATCCGCCCAGTTGCTGACTCTCCTGGCCCAGCAGCCGGATCCCATTGGCAAGCTGGAGAAAGGGCACCGCCAGGAGAATGGCCTGTTTATTGGCCGCTACCGCGTCCCGTTGGGGTTGATTGCTCTGGTCTACGAAATCTACCCCGAGTTTGCCTTAAATGGCATTGGCATGTGCCTAAAAACAGGAAATGGCGTGATTTTGGCCAGCAGCGGTCCCATCCAGAAAACTCACCAGGCTATGGTCAACCTGTTGGCAGAGACGGCTTATGAGCACGGGATCCCGGAAGGGGCCATTCAAACCTTGCCCGCCCAAGACCGAACCGCAGATCCCCAAGTAGATTCCCCACTATTGCCGTTGTTACAGCAAACCCGCTACCTAGACCTGGTGATTCCCTGCGGTCGCCCCGGCTGGGTGGAGTTCCTGTTGCAGGCCAGCAAAGTGCCGACTCTGGCTACCCATTTGGGCTACGGCCACATCTATCTGGATCGCACCGCCCCTTGGCCTTTGGTCAAGTCGGTTTTGTTGGATCCCCTCGCCCAGTATGGCTCAGAAGGGATCCCCATCTATCAGCCTCTCACCCTCTGGCTGCTGATCCACACCGATTGGGCCACCAACCATCTGACCGCCTTGATTGAGGACTTGCTGGGTCACGGGATCGATATCCAGGCAGCCGCCTCCATTCTGGAACAGTTCCCGCAGCTCCAGCCGCTTGGGCAAGGCTTTGACTCGACGGAACGACCTCATCTGCGCCTGCAGCCCATTGCCGACCTGACGGAGGCGATCGCCTGGATTAACAAAAATGGTTGCCGTCAATCGGAGACGATCCTCACCGATAGCCAATCGGCGGCCCAGCGCTTTCTCCAGGAAGTAGATGCCGCCCTGATCCACATCAACACTTCCCCCCTCTCGGCAGGCCGGGGAGCTGGGATCCCCACGTTGGGAGCGTTTCGCGACCTGTCTTTGGGCATTTCTACCCAGCGGCTGCACGTGCGCGGGCCCATCGACGTGGAAGCCCTGACAACGGTGAAGGTGGTGGCTCAGGGCGATCTGTAGAGCCGGGCAGCAACCCAACTGATGCGCCAAGGTTGGCCGGTCTGCCCAAGATCCAAGAGCTGGGATGAGGCTGGAGAATGAGAATGTAGATCGCCATCAGCTCAACATCCAACTGAGCCCAAAGGGAGGACTTTTTTGGGGATCGACCTTCGCAGTTACGTGTTTTTGGATCGGCTGCAACCCCAGTATGCTGCTTATCTGGGCACAGTAGCCTACGGCTTTTTGCCCCTGCCTGGGGACACTTCTTTGTGGGTCGAGATTTCCCCCGGCATCGAGATCAACCGCGTTATGGATATTGCCCTGAAGGCCACCTCGGTGAGGCCGGGGCTGCAGGTGGTGGAACGCCTCTACGGCCTTCTGGAAGTGCACTCCAGCAACCAAGGGGATACCCGCACCGCCGGACGGGCGATTCTGGCTGCCTTAGGGGTGAGTGAACAGGAGCGCCTCAAGCCCCGCATCATCTCCAGCCAGATCATCCGCAACATCGATCCCCACCAAACCCAGTTGATTAACCGTTCCCGCCGTGGCCAAATGCTCCTGGCTGGCCAAACCCTCTACATCCTGGAGGTGCAACCGGCAGGCTATGCCCCCCTGGCTGCCAACGAGGCAGAAAAATCTGCCCAGATCAACATCCTAGAAGTGATGCCTTTCGGTAGCTTTGGCCGCGTGTACTTGGGAGGGGAAGAGCGAGATATTCTGGCCGCCTGCCGCGCTGCCGAAGCCGTTTTGGCGGGGGTTTCCGGTCGGGAGCCCCTCTTGTTGCCTGAGGAGGTGTAGCCAATGGCAGACTCCGATCCCAAGCCAAGATCGCCCCTGTCGCAGCGGCGGGATCCCTCTTCAGCAGAGCAGGTGAGGCTGTTGACGGAGCTGGCCGCTCCCTACCGCAGCTTGCGGCGCTTCATCTACTTGGCGGTGGGGTTCTCGGCTACCATCGGGGCGTTTGTGTTTTTCTTTCAGGCCCTGGCGGGACGAGACTTAAGCACCACCTTGCCCAGCTTGGCCTTACAGTTGGGGATCCTGGCCGGCGCCATCGGCCTAAACAGGCTGGAAAACCGCTCTCACCAGAAGGTGATCAGACAGGTCAAACAACGCTTGGGCATGCAGCAAGACTCCCAGGAGCCCCAACGGTCGGCGGACAGTTAGCCCGCCCATTCCCCGCAGCCCCTTTCTCAATCCAGATCAAAGTCATCATCATCCGCGTCAGCACTGCGCAGATAGCGGCGCTGAGTTTGGCGAGCGGGATCCCCTTGTGACCACTTTTGGACAATTTGGACACCCAGAAAGGTCAGAAAGGCCCCCAAAGCCACAAACGTGAGAAGTGGGATCGCCAGGATCACCACTGCGCCGAGGACATAGATGGCCACCTTGGGCAGAGACGGATCCACCCCCCAGCGGCGGCTGCGCACCCAATCGGTGAGCTGCTGATCCCATTGGCGCAGGCGAGGCCTGTTCTCCTCGAAGATCTCCAGCAAAATTGGCCCCAGACGACGCAGATTGCCCTGAGTTTGCCTTCGCCAATCTTGCACCGAGCGCCCCATGTTCGGGATCCCTTGTCCTGTCATCTTCAGGCCGATCCTAGCCCAACCCCAGCAACCTTCCCATTGGCCCACCGGATGTAAATTTGTTTGAACATTTGGATCGGAGATTTTGGAGGCTTCCCAGGACTACTGTACACTAAGGGCACTTGCGCAGCGATGCTGCTGCCCTGCGGATTCGGTAAACCTCTTTTTAACGTTTCAACCTGCTCGACTGGAGAACGCTAATGGCTCACTCGGTCAAGATCTACGACACCTGCATCGGCTGCACTCAGTGTGTGCGGGCTTGTCCCACCGACGTGTTGGAGATGGTGCCCTGGAAGGGGAACAACAAGGCTGGCATGATCGCTGCCGCTCCCCGCACCGAAGACTGCGTTGGCTGCAAACGCTGTGAAACCGCTTGTCCCACCGATTTTCTGAGCATCCGAGTCTACCTTGGCCCCGAAACCACCCGCAGCATGGGCTTAGCCTACTGATGGGGGCACCTGGCCGCAACCCCACTCTCAACTGCCCACAGAGCACAAGTATTCCAGAGTACCAGAAAAGCAGTTTACTTCCCAACACAGTTCCAGCCTTTCCCTCTTCCGGGGAGAGGCTGTGGCGTATGGCAGGTCTTAAGCTGTTTGGTGACTCTAGAGGGGGGATCCGCCCCCTTTTTTCCTTTAGGGCTGCAGATAGAGGCGGTGCTGACGGATATAGTGCTCCACAGCAGGGGGCACCAGGTAGCGGATAGACCCTCCCTTTTGGATTTGCTGTCGCAGGTAGGTGGAAGAGAGCGTCAGGGTAGGGGCTTCCAGGATTTGGGCTTGGATGGGCAGCTTTGCGGCCACCGCCTGCAGCACCTGGGCGGCATCGCCGGCATCCACCCGTGGGGCAACAATCCAATGGCAGAGGCGGGCCAGTTCTTCCGCTTGATACCACTGGGGCAGGTCCCGCAGAGCATCCACGCCGATGATCCAGTACCACTGGGTATTGGGTTGCTCCTGGATGAGGGTGCGCAGTGTCTCGATGGTGTAGGAGCGCCCCGAACGGCGGATCTCCAGCTCTGAGCAGGCGAAGCGCTCGTGGTCGGCAATGGCCAACTTGACCATGGCCAGGCGGTCGGCTTTGCTGGCGCCAGGGGCCAGAGGCTTGTGGGGGGGATCCCCGGCGGGCATCCACAGCACCTGATCCAGGTCAAACTGCCAAAGAGCTTGTTCTGCCATGATCAAGTGGCCATGGTGCACAGGGTTGAAGGTTCCGCCCAGAATGGCAATGCGGCGGTGCTTCATGGCTGCTGGCTCAGGTAGGTGATGGCATCCCGCAGCCAATCTTCTGTTGGGCGGGGGTGGGTGGGCAGAGCTTGCAGGGCAGCTTGAATTTCCTGAGTGCTGTAGCCCAGGGCCAGCAGGGCCATTTCCACCTCTTCCCGGATAGGCATGGGCGGCCCCCCGGCCAAGGGTTGATCCGCAACCCCCATCCCCTGTCGCCAGTGGGCCAGCTTGGTTTTCAGCTCCAAGGCCAGCCGCTGGGCCGTTTTATGACCTACCCCCGGCGTGAGGGAGAGCAGGCGCACGTTTTCGGTCACCACCGCCTGCACCAGCTCCGGCAGGCTGAAGGTATTCAGCAGGGCCAAGCCCAAAGCCGGCCCCACCCCCGAGACTTTGATGAGTTCCACAAACAAGTCCCGCTCGGCTGGCGAGCCAAACCCGTACAACACCAGCTCGGTCTCTCGCACCACCAAATGGGTGAACACCCGGACGGGCTCCCCCACTGCAGGCAGTTGCTTGAGAAAACGTCCTGGGGCCTTGACGCGATAGCCGATCCCCTGCACCTCAACAGTGAGGCTACTGCGCTCTCCCCATTCGATGGCCACAAGGTGGCCGCTTAAAAACGCGATCATGCTGCGAGTTTAATCTGGGTTTGGGATGCTCTGCTCGACTGGAGCTCCAAAGTCGGCCAAGCAATCTAAAGTCCTTGCCAAAGGCTGCTTCCCTACAAGGCTATTTCACAGACCATTTCTCTACCTGTAGACTGTTCCCCATCCAGCTCTGTATTCTCCCTCATCCATGCCGATTCGCCCTTTTCCCATCGGCCAATGGCTTTGGATCCTGTTCTCGCTGGGGGTGCTGCTCTTTCTCCATCTTCCTCTGCTGGTGATCGTCCTTTATGCCTTCAGCCCCGATGAGGCGACCTTGCGCTTCCCTTTGCCGGGGCTGACCTGGCATTGGTTTGCCGTGGCCTGGGGGCGGGCCGATATTTGGCGGGCCTTGTTTTTGTCTTTGCGGGTGGCTGTGCTGGCTACCGGAGTGGCGGTGGTGCTGGGATCCCTGGCGGCAGCAGCAGTCTATCGCAGCCGATTTTTTGGCCGCGAGACGATCTCGTTTTTGGTGTTGCTGCCCATCGCCTTGCCGGGCATTGTCTCCGGGATTGCCTTGCGCTCGGCGATCCATTTGCTGCATATCCCTTTCAGCTTTTGGACAATTGTTATCGGCCATGCCACCTTTTGTCTGGTGGTGGTGTACAACAACGTGCTGGCCCGGTTTCGCCGCATGGGACGCTCTCAACTGGAGGCTTCTGCCGACTTGGGGGCCAACCCCCTGCAAACTTTTCGCTACATCCTTCTGCCCGAACTGGCCTCGGCCCTATTGGCGGGATCCCTGCTCGCGTTCGCGCTGTCTTTCGATGAGATTATCGTCACCACCTTCACCGCCGGCCAGCAGCAAACCCTGCCGATCTGGGTGTTCAGCCAGCTCACCAAGCCTCGGCAGCGCCCGGTGATCAGCGTGGTGGCCCTGGGGGTGATCGGCCTGACGGTGCTCCCCATTTGGCTGACCCATCATTGGACTCAAGAGAAAACCTCAACTCGCTGATGGCTCTTTCCAACCTCAGGCAAGGTTTGCACTTGGAGGGATCCCTAAGTATTGGCCGGAGTCGCTGTAACAGCAAGGAAACGCTGGCCCTGGTTGATCGCAGAGCCCTTGTGAGAAAATGTAACAAGCATTTCATTTGTGAAAATTGAGGTATCTATGGCTGTCACTCGTGCCGGACGCGCCCCTCTCGTGCGGGGCAGCAGCGAGGGAAATCCTGCCAAGTTCATGGAAATGGCCAGCGCTTTGCTCAACACCCGCACCCGCCAAGGCAGCGGCAAAAAGGTTCAGGATCGCTCTTCCTACGGCAAGGCGGGCAATCCGCAAGAGTTTATGCAGATGGCCAGTGAATTGCGCCGCTCCCTGGAGCAGCAGGGTCGGTAGCCAATCCTGTCCACCCCCAGGGGATCCCCGTCCAGTTGCCTAAGCTGGACGGTTTTCTTGCTGCTCCTCTCAAGCCAGAGGCGGCCAATCGCTTCTGAGGCCACTCACCGGTGTTGGATCCCGTTACAGGCCCAACTTCGAGTCCAGAGCTCCGCCCTTGAGCTTCTGTGCAATGAGCCGGCAGAAGAGCAGCATGTCAGGATGGGAAAAGTGCTCATCGGGGCGCTCTTGCCGGTGGACGTGATTGAGGCCAAGACGACATGAAAAACAAAGGCTTTTGGCTGGCCGGGATCCTGGGGGTAATCTTGGATCAGGCGACCAAGCACTGGGCAGTGGAACGGCTGCTGCCGGGGCCAGAGATTGAGCTGTGGCCAGGGGTGTTTCACCTCACCTACGTGGAGAATACCGGCGCTGCTTGGAGCCTGTTTGAAGATTCGGCAGAGCTCTTGAAGTGGATCTCGCTGGGGGTGGCGCTGGCGTTGGCGCTGCTGGCCATTCGCGGCGGGATCCTGGGCCGATGGGAACAGGCCGGCTATGGCTTGGTGTGGGCAGGAGCCGTGGGGAACGGCATCGACCGCTTCGTCAACGGCTATGTGGTGGACTTTTTCAATTTGATCTGGATTCGCTTTCCGGTATTCAACGTGGCGGATGTGGCCATCAACCTTGGGGTGGCCTGTCTGCTGATTGGTCTGCTACAGGACAACTCGAAGAAAACGGGATCGACTTCCGCCTCGCCCTGCCTGGAGAAAAAGCCCGGTCGCGACAGCACCCACTTTAAGGATTGACGAGCGGATGAACAGCCTTCAGGGATCCCTTGGGATGCTCAGGCCTTTGGCCAGGGGGATCCCCGGTCAGCTGCAAGGACTCCGTCCGCCTATTGCAAACGGCTGGCTTGCTGAGCCACCTGGCAGAAGCGCTCGACATCTGCGGGCAAAGTGTTAAAAGCTGTCACCAGGCGGATTAAGTGGTGACCTTCCCCCAGCCAGCGGTAAAACCGAAACCCCGCTCCCTCTAGGGCCTGGAGAACCGGCTCCGGCAGCTCGATAAAAACCTCATTGGCCTCGGTGGGATATACCAACCTGGCTCCCGGCAGGGATCCCAGTCCCTGCGCCAACCGTTGGGCCATCGCGTTGGCATGGCGAGCATTGCGCAGCCACACCCCATCCTGGAGATAAGCCTGCAATTGGGCAGACAAAAAGCGCATCTTCGAAACCAGATGGCCACTGCGCTTGCGACGAAACTCAAAATCGCCCACCTGATCTGGATGAAAAAACACCACCGCTTCCGCAGCCCAGGCTCCATTTTTGGTGGCCCCAAAGGACAGCACATCCACCCCCGCTTTCCAGGTCATCTCGGCAGGGGTGCAACCCAAACTAACCAGGGCATTGGCAAAGCGGGCCCCATCCATATGCACCTTGAGGCCAAAGTGATGGGCCAAATCCGCCAGGGATCTGAGCTGCTCCAAGGAGTAGAGGGTGCCAGCCTCGGTGGCTTGGGTCAGGCTGAGGCAGGTAGGCTGCACGTGATGAACCACCCCAAACCCCGCCCGCTCCAGGGCCGTTTTTAAGTTGCCCCAGTCGATACGGCCTTGTTCCCCTGGGATCCCCACCAACTTGGCCCCACCTGTAAACAGCTCTGGCGCTCCACATTCGTCCAGATTGATGTGGGCCTCGGGATGGCAATAAATCGCCCCGTAGGGCGGGGTGAGCACCGAAAGGGCCAGGGCATTGGCAGCAGATCCTGTTGCCACCGGAAACACTGCCACTTCATGCTCAAAGATCTCGGCGAAGAGCCTCTGCACCTGCGCTGTGCATTCGTCTCCTCCATAGGGCATGGCGGATCCCCGGTTGAGGGCCAACAGGGCTTCCATCACCTCAGGACAAGCGCCTGTAACATTGTCGCTGCAAAAGTTCATGGCATGGACAACCCAAGGGATCTCGCCGAGGAAGGGTTAGGGCCAGCTTACTTCGCGCCAACCCAACCGGGATCCTCCAAAGTATCCCAGTCCCGACCTGCCTCTCCCTCAACCGTTTGCAATAGCGGGACAGAGTCCTTTTGGGGATGGGAAGGCGGCTCAGGCTGGTCGCGATAGCGGGACGGAGTCCTTTCGCAATAGCGGGATGGGGTCTTTGCACTCCACCACAACCCCAAAGCGGGCCCCAACCCCAACAACAGGCCCAGCCCCGCCGGCGCAACAATGCCGGAGCCCAGGCTCATCAACAGGGCAAAAGCAAAATTAGCTACATAGAGCACCAGCGGCCCCACCAACTGGCGGCGGTCAAGGATGGGTTGATCCTCGCCCCATAGCAGATTGGCCACCGTCATGAAGGCAGCCCCAGTCAGCATCCAACCCCCGAAGTTTTGCAGCGGCATACCGAAGAAGGGCCCCGGCTGAAACCACGTCCAAAACGGGATCAAGCCGCGGGTCATGGCCGGATCCAGCACGAAGTCCCAAGCGGTGAGCAGCAACGCCCCCAACATAATGGCCTCGAAGTGGATCAACCAGTGGCGCTGGGTTTGCAGAGCCACACGCGCCAACAAGTAGGACGACAACCCCACATAAAACCAAGACAGAGGGATGGTAAAAGGCACCAACCCGGCAATCTTATAGCCCAGCCCACTCAGGTAGCCATAGTTGCCAAAGGGGATCCCAGTGCTGGTACCCAACAGCTCACTGCCCAAGGAAATGCCCACCGCCGGGATCAAAAACATCAACAGGCGCCGCATCCCCAACAGCCGGGATCCCATCAGAGCTGCCGCCAGCGCACCGAACACCATGTAGGCCACGCCGCCATTGCCCATGCTCAAGGAGAAAGCTTGAATGCCAATGGGGGGCAAACTGGCCACCCACTCAGGATGGGGTACAACCCAGAGCAACCCTGCCAACCCAAAAAGCAAAGACAGAATGTGCAAACCCAGAGCTAAGGCCTCCAGCCGCTGCCAAATCGAGCCAGACAGGGGCAGAACACTTCGCCCAACAGAAGACTGGAAAGGCAGGCTGACGAGAACACCAGAGGACGAGAACCAACGCATGAGAAACTCCCGAAGAGTGGTTAAGCGAAGCCGCTCTGTCTCCTTGCAACCCATACGGCGGCTGAGGGAAAAAGCGGATGGCCCCAAGAGAGAGCCTAAAGCCAAGAACAAGCCCGCTTGCTTGCAGGCCGGCCTACTTGGGATGGCCCTCTGGGCAGGGATGTCACCACCGCTAACGGTGACACTGCTGATATTTTGCTGCCTATTGTATCAATTCGTAAACATATCGCCCGTTTTTCCTCAGGTCTCCTCCCCGTCTTCGCCGCAGGTATCCCGGGTGGGGGTGTACGCCCAGTTGGCTCGTGCTGTGGAGCGCCAGGACTGGCTTCAGGCCCTGCAGCTGGTGGATCTGTTGCAGCAGCACACGGAAGATCCCGCCCAGCGTCAGGATCTGGAAGACTATCGGCTGGAGCTGGAAAAATATCGTTCTGCTTATGGGGATCCGCCGCCGCCCCAGTGGCCGTTTTTGCACAAGCCCTTTGTTGGGGAATTTCCTGTCACCAACCTCTTCGACCATGACTTGCCTTTGGGGGAGAGGGATGGCAACAGACGGTTTGTGAGTGGGCAAGGCCAAGTTTGGATCCCTGGCCCGCTGCACCCCTGTGGCAAAAGCGATGGCCATGCCGGTTATGACTGGGAGATGCCGGTGGGCACCCCGATTTTGGCTGCTGCCGCAGGACGGGTCACCTTGGCCCGTGAGGAGCCGGAGTTTTTTTGCCCCGGCTTGGGCCGACCGGTCAGGGGGTTGCGGGTGCGCCTTTTGCACGAGCCAGAACTCTCGGAGGGGGAGAGAACAGATGGGAGAGCACTTCCCCGCTGGGAGACCCTCTACGCCCACCTCAGTCAAATCGGGGTGCAGGAGGGGCAAGTGGTGGCCGCAGGAGCAGTCATCGGCCTATCGGGAGACAGCGGCTGTGCCAGCGGGCCCCATCTCCATTTCGAGGTGCGTCGCTTCGACAACACCAACTCCGGCCAACCAGCTGCCGTCGATCCCTACGGGTGGTTTGGGTCTGGCCTGGATCCCTGGAGCATTCATCCCCTTGGGGCCGAAAGCCTGTTCCTTTGGCAGGTGGGACAAGCCCCCAGTTTGGGAGCTTGCTGGCAAGGGCAGCGATAGCCGAGACGGACATCCGCTCCGCGCGAGACCTCGCTGACAAAGATGGATATTGACAGGCAGATTCACAACAGTCACAACAGATGATGGACTTATAGATCTCGACGGACAAAGCCATCCCCCTCCCATTGGTAGAGGGTAGCCCTCAAATCACGGCTGGCACCGGGCGGGCTTGAGATGACCAGGATCCCTTGCGGGCTGACCCGCAGGCTGGCATTGCTCAGATCCGTCACGCTCAGCAGTGGCACAAGTCCCTCAGGCCGGTGTTCCAAGACCAAGACAGAGCGCAGCAGGCTGATGCCCCCTCGCTCGGTGAGGAGCACCAACTTGGGCTGTGGGCTGGAGGTAATGTCCGTGCGCAGGTGAGCCTCCACCAACCGTCCTGGGATCGGCTCAGCTGTGTGGAGTAGACGAAAGCTATACCCCCCCTGGTGCTCGAAGCTGAGAACGCGCACCACCGGCTCCACGGTGGGCTGCCGCTGAATCTGAAACACAGCCACCACATCCTGGCGAGATGGAGAGGTTAGGCTGGTCGGGAACAGGCGCAGGTTTTCACCGCGATTGCCGCGAATAAAATCCCACCAAATGGATTGATTGAATAAAGCCACAACCCCACCTCGAGCAGCGCCGCCCTCAGAAGGAACCGGCAGCAGCGGAAGCACAGGCTGGGGATAGGCAGGAACAGCAGCAACCGGTAGAGTGGCAGCCAAAGCCGCTCCCCAGACTATTCGACCACAGGAATACAGCAGTTTCCGCATATTTCCTCACTCCTCGCCCCTAAAATTCTAAAGGACTCCAAGGTTCTCCCAGTCAACCAAACAGCCGGGATACAGGGATCCCTTTTATGTCGAACGCAACCTCAATCTCACCTTGATCTCGCCTGGCAATGGGCTACCAAGTTAGGGTGAAAAGCCTGGAGCTTCCTCTGTAGCCAACAAAGTCGGCTTGGAGAGACGCCCCGCCAATTGGAAAGGATCCTACAGGAGCAAGGGGCAGCCCCCCGACGGAGAGCTTTATTTTTCAGCAGCCAAAAACAGTTGAGCTCGCCAAAAGCAGGCGATGGACTTGCTGTCCAAATCCATTCCCAAACGGGCCATTTCTGTAAGCTCAGAAGCAGAAAACTCCACTACGGTAATATCTTCATCCTCATCCTTATCGGGAGGGGAATCCAGCACTTCCAGCTCCCGCGCCAAATAGGCATACATAATCTCGCTGGAATAGCCGGGGCACAAATAAAATTGGCCAAGGGGATCCCAGCGATGGGCACGCAGGCCGGTTTCTTCTTCCAGCTCGCGGCGAATGGTGTCATCGGGATGCTCCCCTGGCTCGACTGTGCCTGCCGGAAATTCATAAAGGTAGGAGGCAACCGCAAAGCGATATTGACGAATGCAGACGAACTTGCCTGCTGCAGTTACAGGCACGGCCACCACCCCCCCGGGATGGATGAGGTACTCCCGCTCCCCCTCTTTGCCGTTGGGAAAACGCAAACGCTGGCTGACGAAGGTGTATTTATGGCCTTGATAGCGCAGGCGCTCACGAATCACCTGAGATGGGTTTTGCATGGCAAGGGATCCCGAGAGTAGAGCCGCTCTCAGCTTAATGGTTTTCGGCGCTGTTGCAACCGGGCAATCCAGAGGGATTCACACGCCCTTGGGATCCCGTGTCTGGGGTAGAGTCAGGAAAAGCACAAAAGTTGCAGGCCATGATTTACCCTCCCTTGAAGGAGTTTCTTGCCCTCACCAAGCAGGGCAACTTTATCCCGGTGTACCAGGAATGGGTGGCGGATTTGGAAACGCCGGTTTCTGCCTGGTATCGGGTTTGTGCTGGCCAGCCCTACAACTTTCTCCTGGAGTCGGTGGAGGGGGGGGAGCATGTAGCCCGCTACAGCTTCCTGGGCTGCGACCCCCTGTGGGTATTGGAAATACGGGGAGATCAAGCCCTACAGCGCTACCGCGATGGCCGACAGGAGCACCACCAAGGGGATCCCTTTGCCATCTTGGCCCGCTGCTTGCAGCCCTATGAGCCGGTGCATTTGCCGGAATTGCCCAGCAGCATCGGCGGCCTGTTTGGCTACTGGGGCTACGAGCTGATTCGCTGGGTCGAACCCAAGGTGCCCATCCACCCCCTGCAGCCGGGGGATCCCCCTGATGCCGTTTTGATGCAGGTGGACAGCATTTTGCTCTTTGACCAGGTAAAGCGCAAGATTTGGGTGGTGGCCTTCGCCGATACCCGTCACCACGCTCCTGAGGAAGCCTATGCCCAAGCCTGCCGGCGGGTGGAAAAGCTGATGCAGCAGCTCAGCGCTCCTCTTTCTCTGGCCCATCTGCACCTCAACTGGAAGCCTCACCTGCCAGAAAGGACTCCGTCCCGCTGGCGCGAACAAATCCCTCCCAGCACCCTGAGCCGCCCGGCCTACTGCCAAGCGGTGGAACGGGCTAAGGACTACATCCGCGCCGGAGATATCTTCCAGGTAGTGCTCTCGCAGCGGTTTACCATCTCCTTTGCGGGGGATCCCTTTTGCCTCTACCGCTCGTTGCGGCTGATTAACCCTTCCCCTTATATGGCGTTTTTGCAGTTTGGGAATCTCTGCCTCATCGGCTCCAGCCCAGAGGTGATGGTCAAACTCAGCCGGGTGGGAGAAGACCGCATCGCCACTGTGCGCCCCATTGCCGGCACCCGCCCCCGCGGCACCACCCCTCTGGAAGACCGGCAGCTGGAGCAAGAGCTGTTGGCAGATCCGAAAGAACGGGCCGAACATGTGATGTTGGTGGATCTGGCCCGCAACGACCTGGGACGGGTCTGCCAACTGGGATCTGTGCAGGTGGATGACCTGATGCAGATCGAGCGCTACAGCCATGTGATGCACATTGTCAGCAACGTGGTGGGGCGGCTGGATCCCCAGTACAGCGCCTGGGATCTGCTGCGGGCCACCTTCCCTGCCGGCACTGTTACCGGCGCCCCCAAAATCCGCGCTATGCAGATTATCCATGAGCTGGAAGGATGCCGCCGCGGGCCCTATGCCGGCGCCTATGGCTACTACGACTTTTCTGGCCAACTGAACACCGCCATCACCATCCGCACTCTGCTGGTTCATCAGGGCCAGGTGAGCTTGCAGGCCGGGGCAGGTATTGTAGCCGACTCGGATCCGGAGCGGGAATATCAAGAATGTCTGAACAAAGCGCGGGGCATGTTAATGGCTGTGGCCAGTTTGCAGGAGACCTAGCCGATGTTGGCCCAGTTGCGCTTCAGCCCTGCGGTTCGCGTCAGCGGGACGGAGTCCTTACAGGAGCTCCAGCAGCCGGATCCAGAGACCGTAGAGCAGGCTTTTGAACTGTTTTCCACAGAGGGCTATCTGGTGTTGCCGGAGATCTTTCCCCCCGAGCTCATCGACAAGTTGCACAGCAGCTTTCTGGCCACCTACAGCCACTACTGCACCCACGAAAACCACGCCGATGCCCTGTTAGTGGGCAATAGACGGGTGATGGTAACGGTTCGCCTGGAGGGCCCCTTCAACGATCCCCTCATCTATGCCCATCCTCTGATCTTGCCCATCCTGAAGCGGATTTTGGGGCCGGAGTTGATCTTGAGCGGGCTGGGGGCGGTGGTCTCTCTGCCGGGATCCGCCGATCAACAAGTTCACCGGGATCTGTCTCATCTGTTTGGCGACGAGACCTTGGATGCGATCATTCCTTGCTATGCCCTGAATTTGCTTATTCCTCTGGTGGAGGTCAACGAAGAGAACGGCATGACCCGTCTCTGGCCCGGCAGCCATGCGGTCTTCGATGCCCACTATACCGAGCTGGCCCAGCAGATGCCCTTTGTCGATCCGCCCCTGGCCAAGGGATCCTGCCTCCTGTTTGACTACCGCCTGATTCACCTGGGTCGGGCCAATCGCTCCCCTGCCCCCCGTCCCCTTCTCTACAACACCTACAGCCGCGCTTGGTTTCGGGATCCTGTCAACTACACTCGGCAACCTCCCCTGGTGATCCCGGCCCAAGAGAAAGAGCGGATCCCAGCGGAGCACCAAAACCTATTCGTGACGGCACAGATTGTGTAGATGGCCCGGAACTGCGAGCTGACCGAAAACTCGGCGGCTCAGGCCCCGGCATTTATGCCTAGGGATAAGCTACCGTCTCCTGATAGGATGTGAGTATCGCTCCACCCATTTTATAGAAAGGTGCAGTGCTGAAGGTGAAGTAGAAGTATCTGGGGTGTTTCCACATCCCAGTAGCTGGTGCGTTCGCCTTGGCGGCGCGAAGCGCTTTGGCGTCCCCCACGGTGCTGCGGTATAAGCCACATGCTCGGTGTAGCTCAGTCAGTGGGAGTTGTTTTGCTGGCTGAGAACGGATCCTCTGGCTTTAGCCGTGGGGAGAACGTCAACCTCTCCTCTTGTTTGAGGAATCCGGTCAGCTAGACCGCCGAGAAGCGACGCCCTCTATGTATCAGCATGAGGGTCAGGATGAAAGGCGGAAACCCTTGCTATGGTAAACACAGAGCGGTGGGGCATCCCGTTCTTAAAGCTCAGGAAATGTCCTTAACAGGAGTCACTGAGAAGCTCGTACTCTATGCATCAGCATGAGTGCGGGAGTATGTCACGATGTCTCTGAATGGGGGTGGTTATCCCCGTTATCGCAGTTGGATTGCGCACCTCACCATGAGCGAAAAGATCCCCCAAGATCCCTCCTTGCCGGAAGTGGCGGCTGAGATGGCCTTTGCTGCGGAGCCCAGCATAGCAGAAGGAGCTGCTTCAGAAGAAACCACCCCAGACTCGGATCCCGGCAAGGGATCCCCTGGCACCGGCGGGTCGAATGCGCAGCGTGTCCGCCAACTGCTGGGCATGAAAGGGGCAGAGGTGGAGTCTCGCTCCATTTGGCAGTTGCACCTGCAGCTGATGAAACCGGTTACCTGGATTCCTTTGGTGTGGGGCCTGATTCCAGGAGCGGCTTCCTCGGGTCACTTCACCTGGACTTGGGAGAATGTGGCTCTCATTTTGGTGGGCATGATCCTGGCAGGCCCCCTGATGACGGGCTATACCCAAACGGTGAACGAATACTACGACCGCGAGATCGACGCCATCAACGAGCCCTACCGCCCCATTCCCTCCGGCGCTATTTCTCTGCAGCGGGTGGTTATCCAGATCTGGGTGCTGCTGATCTTGGGGTTGGGCTTGGCCTATGC
The DNA here is from genome assembly GCF_047461635.1 of Synechococcus sp. W55.2. Lineage (NCBI taxonomy): Bacteria > Bacillati > Cyanobacteriota > Cyanophyceae > Synechococcales > Synechococcaceae > Synechococcus > Synechococcus sp. W55.2. Next base: position 61,090 of record NZ_JANSHM010000006.1, read on the forward strand.
CCTGGACTGGTACACCGGCCATGACTTCCCGGTGATCACCTGCATTGCGCTGGCAGGAGCCCTGATTGCCTACATCTACTCGGCGCCGCCCCTGAAGCTCAAGCGCAACGGCTGGCTGGGCAACTATGCCCTTGGTGCCAGCTACATCGCCCTGCCCTGGTGGACAGGCCACGCCTTGTTCGGCGAGCTGAACTGGACGGTCTGCATCCTGACGCTGATCTACAGCTTGGCCGGGCTGGGGATTGCCGTGGTCAACGATTTCAAAAGCATCGAAGGGGACAGGCAGTTTGGCTTGGCCTCTTTGCCGGTGATGTTTGGGGCAATGGGGGCCGCTTGGATCTCGGCGCTGATGATCGACCTATTTCAGTTCAGCATGGCCTCATTTTTGCTGGGGGCGGGCCTAAAACGTTACGCGGCCATTTTGGTGCTGCTGATCATCCCCCAAATAACCTTCCAAGATATGTACCTGCTGCGGGATCCTTTGAACAACGATGTGAAATACCAAGCCAGCGCGCAGCCCTTTTTGGTGTTGGGCATGTTGGTGGTCGGGCTGGCGTTGGGCCGCTCGGGGCTGTGGTAGTCGAGCCGACGGCAAAGTGCCCATCTTGGCAACAGAGGTGACGGCTTCCGCCCTGGGTTCGGCCCGACATCTGGGCCAAGATCAAGTCAAGATCAAGTCAAGATCAAGTTAAGTTGAGCCAGGGATCCATCCCCTGCAAGGATCGTTGGCGGATCCCTGGAAGCTGTTATGGCCCTGGGCCAAAGGAGATATCCAATGAAGCTGTTGTTTCCCCTCCAACTCGGCCTAAGCCTGGCTTTGCTCTTGGGGCCGCTGGCCGTCTCTCCCGCCCAAGCGCAGCGGATCGTCATCGACGGGCGGGGGATCGTGGTAGAACCCAGCACAGGTGGCTCGGTGATCCTCAATCCCGACCAGCCGGTCTTTTCTCCAATCTTGCCCTCTGCAGTTCCTTTTTCCATCGATGAAGAAGGCAAGATCGTCTCTGCCCCTGGCTACCGCTGCAGTGCGGCTACTGCTGCCGACAACTCCCCCATCATCTGTCGCTCCCAGTTCAACCGCAACGACGTGGTGGTGTATGAGCGGGACGGCCAATCCAACACCTTCCTTGTGAACATCGACAACACGGTGACCCGGCCCTCCGGCAGTGGGCTGCGGATTGTGCCCAACCCTGAACCGGCGACTCCCTCGGGTAGCGGCCTGCGCATCATCCTAGACTGAGGGCAGGGATCCCTTCACCTCTTGTCCAGTTGCAACCGCAGCATTTGCTCTGCATCCTAGAGAGGTTTGGCGAAGAAATAGCCCTGGCCATACTCGCAGTTTAACAGCCTCATTGGTGCAGTCGCTGTAGGGTTTCGATCCCTTCGGCAGTGACATCCATTCCCAGGCTGCGGGCCAAGGTGATGATCAGGCAATGGTCTCGGCATTTTCTTCATTCGGCCCCCAGCGCGAGATGAAGGAGTGATCGATTTTCAGGCCATTTTTTCAGGCCATTGATGAGGTAATCCTGCAGGCCCCTGAGAGAGGAGTAGCCTGGGCCGAAGATCAAAACCCCCGCAATTGCGCCAGTTGCTCTGCCGCTAGAAACCGTAGCCTATTTTGCGGTCTAAGGAGATCTTTCGGTGCTGGGGTGGTATTGTTGCCGTCTTTCTTCCAATTCCATCAGGATCTGCTGATGACGCTGCCGGGTGATTGGGTAGAACCACACCAGCAGGATCCCGCCGATCAGGGCCACCGCCGGTAAGGGGCCAATGGCAACGCGAATGGCCAACAAAGCCGATTCCGGCTGGATGGGCAGGGCCTCTCCGGCCACCGAAGGCACGAAGCCGGCCCAATCCAGAGCTTGCCCCACGAAAAACAGTCCCAGCGCCAGGCCCACCTTTTGTAAGAACACCATAAAACCGTAGAAGATCCCCTCCCGCCGCTCCCCGGTTTGCAGCTCATCCAGGTCGATCACATCCGGCAACATCGACCAAGGGCCGAGATAGGCTGTAGCAGAAACCCCAATGCCGGCCAACAGAGCCAGCCCAATCATGATCCCTTGCTGGCCGGGCTGGAGGAAAAACAGGCCCGCCTGCGAGATCAGCCAAAACCCCGCCCCGATAAGGTACATGGTGCGCTTGTCCAGATGGGTGCTCAGTTGGGTCCAACCGAACAGCGTCAGCACTGCGATCCCCTGTACCGCCAGTACCACCAAGGAAATCCACACCTCCGGCAGGCCCATCCAGAAGACGATGAAATAAGGGATGATTGTGGCTGTGAACTGAAACGCTAGCCAAGAACACAGGTAGATGCCGCTGACAAACAGGTAGGGGCGGTTGCTGAAGGCCACCCGCAGTTGTTGAACCAGGGGCATGGGATCCCGTTGGAATGGATACCGTTCTCGCACCCCCCAAAAACAGATCAGCAAGGGCACAGCCGAGATCACTCCAAAACAGGCTCCGGCCAGCAGATGGCCGGCAGCCCGATCCGGCAGCAGGTTGACCAAGAGCGGAAAGGTAACCACCGCAACCATGCTGCCCCCTACAGAGAAGGCAAAGCGGAATTGGTTGAGCTGGGTGCGCTCGTCGTAATCCTGGGTCAGCTCCGCTGTCAGGGAGGCGTAGGGAATATTGGCCGCAGAGTAGAAGGTATTGAACAAGAGCGACACCGCCAGGTAGTAGGCAAACAGGGGGCCAATCCGACCGGGAAAAGGGATCCACCACTGGGCCAGGAACGTGAGGCCGAAGGGGAGGGCGGAAAACAGCAACCAGGGACGGCGACGGCCCCAACGACTGCGGGTACGGTCGCTGAGAATGCCGATGATGGGATCGTTGATGGCATCCCAAATGCGAGTGATGGCGTAGATGCTGCCGGCTAGGCCTGCCGACATGCCAACGGTATTGGTGAGAAAGGGCAGCAGGAAAAAGATGAGGATGTTGGCCGTCATGCCTGTGCCCAGATCCCCCACCCCATAGGCCAGCTTCGTCCACAAACTGAGTCGCTGTCTGGTCATCATGTCCTCCTGGAATGCCAGGATTCCAGTGTAGGGGGTAGGTGGAGATTTCTTTTTTGGGGATCCCTGGAAAAGCTGATCAAAATTCAGGGTCTTCTCCCAGTTCCCGTAGCCGCTGGGCCAGTCGTTCGGCTCGGGAGCGTTCCAATTCTGCCCGCTGCCGTTCCAATTCTGCCCGTTGCCGTTCCAATTCAGCCCGCTGCCGTTCTAGTTCAGCTCCCGTAGGCAACAATTGCCCTGCCCTATCATACCAGCGCACCCAAAAGCGTTCTCGCCCCTCGTAGGATCCCCACCACCGACCGATACTCAAGTCCAAATCGGGCAACAGAATGGGGGGATGTTCTTCAGCGCCTGAGCCGGGGAGCAGCTCATAGTGTCCGCCCTGGAGTTGATAAACATTCAGCTCATCGGTCTCTAGCTCGAAGGTGACGTAGTAGGGGATCCGCAGCCGCCTTTCGTAGAGCTGGAATTTGGCTTGTCCGGGTTTTTCTTCCCCCTGGTCGTTGCAGATGATCTCCAAGATGAGAATAGGCAGGATATTCCCTTCATCCCAAACCACATAACTTTTGCGGGCAGTGCCATCCCGCCAACGGGGAACCCCCAGCACCAGAAACAAATCTGGAACAATGACCTGCCGGGGTAGGGCGTAGTAAAGGCCCATATTGCAAGCCACAAAAAAGTCTTGCCGATCTGACCAGTGCAGCAGCAGCGGTTCCCGGAGGAGGGGGTATTGGCGGCCTTGATCCTCGTTGTCCAAGGGGGTGTCGTCTGTATCAGGCAAGTCGTGCTGGGTGGGCCAGCGATAGGGGGCGATGGTCATGGCCAGGCAGGAGCAGTATGCCTCCACTGTAGCGAATGGGTTAGGACTGCATTTGGCTCATCGCCTCCAGATCCAGCACCTTGGCCACCTGTTCCGGGGTCATCAAGTTGCGCTCTAAGACAATCTGCCGAATGGACTGGCCGGTTTCCAAAGAAGCCTTGGCCACTTCTGCAGCTTGCAAATAGCCGATGTAGGGGTTGAGGGCGGTCACCAAAGCCAGCGTCCCTTCTGCGTAGCTACGGCAGCGCTCCGGTTTGGGGGTGATGCCTTGAATACAGCGCTCGGCAAAGACCCGCAGGCTGCTGTTCAGAATCTGCAGGCTGTGCAGGAGGTCATAGGCAATCAGGGGCATCATCACGTTGAGCTCAAATTGCCCCGCTTGGGCTGCGAGGGTGATGGCGGTATCCAGCCCAATCACCTGGAAACAGACCATGTTCAACATCTCGGCTATCACCGGGTTGTACTTGCCAGGCATGATGGAAGAGCCGGGCTGCACCGGCGGCAGTTGGATCTCCTTCAGGCCGGTCTTGGGGCCAGAATCCATCAGCCGCAGGTCGTTGGCCAGCTTGATGCCATCTTGGGCCAGGTTGCGCAGGGATCCCGACAGATGCACAAAGGGGGCCATGCTCTGCATCGCCGCCATGGGGTGGGGAGCAGGGGTGAGGGGCAACTGGGTATACTCTGCCAGCCGTTGCACCACCTTTTGCCGGTACTGGGGATGAGTGTTGAGGCCGGTGCCGACGGCGCTTCCCCCCAGCCCCAAGCTGCACAGGGCCTGGCTGGCCTCCTCAATCCAGCGACGGTGTTGGGCAAAGATGGCCGCGTAGGCGCCGAAGCTATCCCCCAGCCGCACTGGCACCGCATCCTGCAAATGGGTGCGACCGGCCTTGAGGATGCCGCGAAACTCTTGGGCCTTCTGCTCCAGCGCCGCTACCAAATTGTCCAGCGTGCCCAGAAAATCCCGTCGCACCCGCAGCAGGGCAGCCAGACGAATGGCGGTGGGGATGACATCGTTGGTGGACTGGCCGTAGTTGACATGGTCGTTGGGGCTGACCCGCTCGTAGCGGCCCTTGGGCTCCCCCAGGATCTCCAGAGCGCGGTTGGCCAGCACCTCGTTGACGTTCATGTGGTGGGAGGTGCCCGCCCCCGCCTGGTACACATCCACCACAAACTGATCCCGCAGGGATCCCTGGAGGATCTCATCCGCCGCTTGGACAATCGCCTTGGCCACCTCTGCCGGAATGCACCCCAGCTCGCCGTTGACCTCCGCCGCCGCCTTTTTAATCAGCACGCAGGCCTCCACATACTCTGGCAGGGGTTTGAGGCCGCTGATGGGGAAGTTCTCCAGGGCACGGGCGGTCTGGATGCCGTAGTAAACCGACTGGGGTAGTTGCCGCTCCCCCATTGAGTCTCGTTCGCTGCGCACCTCAGCCAAGGCTTTTCCTCCCCCGTTCGCGGATCCTTGGGCTAGCTTCCGGCAGCCTTCTCTGAGGGTGTCTCGACGGCTGCAGATAAGTTTTGTAAAGTAGCCTGCAACTGCTGGCTGAGGCGCTCGTTGTTCTCTGCCAAGACCAACACCATGGCCGCACAGGCCAGATGCACCCCCGCTCGAAATTCTGCCGAAGACTTGTACTGGATCAGCGCTTCGCTATCCCCTTCCCGCGGGCTGAGGATGAGCTGAACCGACTTTTGGGCCAACTCTGTCAGTTCCCGTTCCGTTAAACCGAGCTGCACCGCTTCTGCCCTCCCTGCTGGCCGACAAACAACCCTCGATCCTGTTCAAGATCGCCACTTTGGTATCCTACCGCGGCCTGGCAGGATCCCCAAGTGAGCAGGCCTTGACAACGCTTGACGGCTCTAGAAAGAGACGGAAAATGCCGGTTAGTATAGGTGCAGCCTGCCTTGGCCTGCGGGCCAGTGGCCGACTTTGATTGGAGAGTCCAAACTCAGGGTTCGGCACTGCTCCAAAGGGGGCTAGTCCTACTTAGCATTTGTCTTGTGTTGTTATTTCGTTGAGAGAGGAAAACTTGACCGTAGAGCGTCCACCTGACCGCTTCCCCCGCAAGCAGCGCGCAGAGCTGCCGGCTATCAACGAGCGCATCCGCTTCCCCAAAATCCGCCTTATCGATACCGACGGCACTCAGTTGGGGATCATGAGCCCGCGCGAAGCCCTGCGCCTGGCAGAAGAAAAAGATCTGGACTTGGTCTTGGTGAGCGAAAAGGCCGACCCGCCCGTCTGCCGCATCATGGACTACGGCAAGTTCAAGTTTGAGAAGGAGAAGAAAGAACGGGAGGCCCGCAAGAAGCAACACACTGCCGAGATCAAGGAAGTGAAGTTTCGCTACAACATCGGCGAGCACGACTACAACGTGCGCCTGCGCAGCGCCCAACAGTTCTTGGGGGATGGAGACAAGGTGAAAGCCACGGTGATGTTCCGCGGTCGTGAGGCCCAGCACGCCGAGTTGGGGGAAGAATTGCTGCACCGCTTGTTCAAAGACTTACAAGAAGTGGCGGAAATGCAGCAGCCCCCCCAAAAGGAAGGGCGAAACATCACGATGATTCTCTCTCCCAAAAAATCGGTCTGAGGAGGGATCCCACCCATGCCCCTTGCCGTTGGGGATCCGGCTCCGGAGTTCACCCTGCCCGATGCCGAGGGCAATCCCATCAGCTTGAGCCAGTTGCGGGGACAGCGGGTGGTGCTCTATTTTTACCCGCGGGACAACACCCCCGGCTGCACCCAAGAAGCCTGCGGCTTTCGGGATGCCTACGCTGACTATCAAGCCCACGGCATCGCCATCTTGGGGGTGAGCGCCGACGATGCCCGTTCCCACCAAAAATTTGCCCAGAAGCTGCAACTGCCCTTCCCCCTGTTGGTGGATGAGGGGGCCAAGGTGGCCAGGGCTTACGGGGTCTATGGGCCGAAAAAGTTCATGGGCAAAGAGTACAACGGCATTCACCGCACCACTTTTGTTATTGATCCGGAGGGGAAGATCGAGGCCGTTATCACCAAGGTCAAGGTGGAAACCCACGCAGCGGAGCTGCTCAAGCAGTTGACCGGCTCTTAGGCTTTCCGGTGGGAGTTCGGCAGACCTGCTGCTGGGCTCGTTGTTCTGGAACCTGAGCCAAGACGGGAACGAAAAGAGCAAAAAAAGATGTAAAGTGCCGGTATTGATTCCTCGTGGGCTAGGGCCGTGTCCCGACGCAGCCGTACCCTCAAGTCGATTCACGACAGCTACCAAATGTTGGGTTTGGCCGGCCAAGGGCAGTACGGGCGTGTATTCTGTGCCCGTCCCCGTCAAGGAGGAGACCTGGTGGCCCTGAAGGAGCTGCCGGCGGAGCGCTTTCCCACCCAAAATCTGCTGCGGGAGCTGCGCCATCTGCTCACCCTCAACCACCCCAACATTACCCGCTGCTACGCCCTCGAACATGCCCGCGAAGGTCGCTACCTGGTGTTGGAGTACTGCGAGGGAGGCACGCTGCGGGAGCTGATCGACCAGGTGGAGCAAGGGCTGTGGCTGCCGGTCAAGCAGGTTTTGGGCTTTGTGGATCAGATTTTGGCCGGGTTAGATCATGCCCACCGGCAGGGGGTGATCCACTGCGATGTCAAGCCCGAGAACATCCTGCTCAAGCCCACGCCCCAGGGCTGGCAACTGAAGCTGACAGACTTTGGCATTGCCCGCCACTCCCAGCCTCTTCCCGATGAGATCAGCGCCACCGGATCCCCTGCCTACATGGCTCCCGAGCGCTTCTACGGTCAGTTTAGCCCTGCCTCGGATCTCTACGCGGTGGGGATCATCCTGCTGGAGCTGTTGACAGGCCGGCGGCCTTTTTCCGGATCCCCCGTCCAGTTGATGCACGCCCACCTCAACCAGCCGTTTGTCTGTCCCGAAGGGATCCCTACCCCGCTGCGGGAGGTGCTGGAGATAGCCCTACGCAAGTTGCCCTTGCGGCGGTTCCGCACTGCTGCCCAAATGCGGTCGGCTTTGGCGGTGGTTGCCCAAGAGTGGCAAGAGCCGGCCAGTTGTTGGGTTGGCCCTCGCCTGCCCAGATGGCCGCCCCCTGGGGTACAGGTTTGGGATCTGCCGGATCTGGGCTCTGTTGACACTGGCGGGATGGAGTTCCTGGCCGAGCAAAAGTTCTGCATCTGCGAGGATCCCAGCGGCTCCAGATCCCCGCTGCTGTTGCGGGTGACCCCCCAGAGGCTGGAATGGCTGGAGCTCCAGAACCTTGCCCTGGGATCCCCTGCTTTGGCCCGTTTTTCCCTGGACGAGCCAATTCGGGCGGTGCTGCCCTTGAACACCTTCCCGGAAGCCCTGGCCTTCTCCCGAAGCAGCCTTTTGCACCTCAGCCCCAGCCGCATCCGCACCTTGCTCAGCTTTGAGGAGGATTGGCAGGCCACCTGGCTGGCAGAGCGACAGGAGCTGGTCTGGGCCACCGCCCAAGAGTTGGGGGCCGTACAATGGCAGCCGGCCACGTCGACAGGAACACAGCCTTTCCCCGATTCCCGCTGCTATTTTCGTTGGCCTTGGCAGGGATCCCTGTCCCGCTTGCTGGCCCTCTCGGAGCATCTGGTTTTGTTGACAGGTGTGGGGCAGCAGTGGGTGGAGATGAGCCTCTTGCCCTATCCCAAGGGACACCATCCCACTGTCGCGACCGGTTGGTCTCTGCAGACGGGATCCCAGCCCGTTCGCCATCGCCTGCCCTTGGATCCCGAAGGGATGGTGATCAGCCTGGGGGAACGGTTGCTCTTTGCGGCAACAGATGAGGGAAGGGAAGGCCAGCAAGGTTGCTGCCCCTATCTCCACTCGGTGCAGGTGAATCCGCTGCGGGTGCGCCGCTGGTTCTTGAAAGGGCAACCTGTCCAGATGGCCAAGGCCCCTTGGGGCGTGCTGCTGCTGTGTCGAGATGGGGAACAATCCACTTCCCTCTGGCTGTACAGTGAAAAAGGGGATCCCTTGGCCCAAGTAGCTGTGCCTAACGGCTCACAGGTGTTGCAGGTGGGCCAAAGGGGCAAGATTTGGCTGCAGGTGCCCAAAGCAGAGAAATCTCACCTGTCTCAGCTTTGGCAATTGGATCTGAACTGCTTGCCGGTGAGTGGACAGCCTTCCCAGGTGATGCTGTGCGACCCAGCGATCTAGAGTTTCGCCAAGGACTCCGTCCCGCTGTCGCGACCGGACTCGGCCAGAACCGCTATCAGCCCTAAGATCAAGTTTGAAGATCAAGTTTGGCCAGATGCCCGGCCAGCTCTGCTGGGCTGTGGACCAGGGGAGTGGTGATCTGTCCAGCCTGTTGGAGAACAAGCATGAGTCAGTATCTGCCGGAACCTGCTGCTGTGGAGGAGGATCCCAGCTTGTTGGTAGAGCGGCTGCGCCGCAAAGAGGGCCGGTGGCTGGATTGGGCCAAGGCCTGTCAAGCTTTGCAACGACAGAAAATGACTCCCCAGGCCATCTTCGAGGCAACCGGGTTTGAGCCCATTCACCAAAACCAGATCCTTGTTGCGGCCCAGGTTTACGAAGGGATGGCCAAAGCAGGAGCCAGCCCAGAAGTTCTGGGGCATTTTGCCCATAAAGGCAGCGATATCCTCTACGAGTTGCGCATTCTCTCTCCACAGGATCGGGTTCGGGTGGCGGAATTTATCTTCAGTCGCCATTTGAATGCCGCTGATGCTCATGAGATCGCCCGCGCCGTGAAAAATTATGCCCAGCTCCAACAGCTTCCGGAAGGGTTTACGGATCACCCCGGCGATGCGGTAGCCTATCAGGCCTGGAGAACGGCCCAGCAAACCCGCGATCTGCAGGAGCGAACTCGGGCTATCGGTCGAGCGTTTCAGTATGTCCACAGTGATACAGCCCGCCGACAGGTGGAGCAGCTCTTGTCCACGATTGCCACCAGCTCCCGCCCCCAACGCAGCGTTTTGCCCAAGCTGTCCGTGTTTCGCTTGGAAGAAGATCTGCCGCGACTGCTGCCGGTGGCCGGATCCCTGCCTCTTGCAACTGCCGCCTGGGAAGGGATCCCCCCCAGCGAGCCGCAAGGGCCCTTTGGCTGGGTCAACAGCCCGGCGGAGCAGACTTGGATGGCCTTGCCTGCTTGGCCGGTGATTCAAAAGGCCGGGGATCCGGTGATCCTTCAGGTGGAAAACCGGCTTTTGGGATCCCTGTTGGGTTTGCCGGTGCCTGCCGGTGAAGAACAGGATCCGGTTTTGCTGGTGGTCGATCGCGCCGCTCGGGTTTGGGAGGGAGCTCAGATGGCGGGATTTTTCCTGGTGGATCGGGCCGGATCCCTGGCGGTGGAGTGGATAGAAGACTCGCCCTCCTCTCCCCTGTTGGGCCAGGTGCTGATGGCCGTGCGCCCCCCGCGGGTTTTCGATGAGGTGCTGGCTCAGGATCCCTGGCAGTTGGAAGAATAGGCGTTGGGATCCCGCCGTTGTAGCCATTCGTGCTAGTGGTGCAGAGCACCGCGCCTGGACTCGCCCCCATGGCCTCACCCATGGCCTCAATTGAGCAAGGCCAAGTTATCCCGGTGGACGGCAGTATCAACCCCTTCGTAGCCCAGGATGCGGGGAATCTCGGCAGTTTTTTTGCCCTTAATCTGCCGCAGCTCCTCGGCGCTGTAGTTCACCAGGCCCCGCGCCACCTCCTGGCCGCTGGGATCGCACAGGCGCACGGCAGCCCCCGCCTCAAACTCCCCAGAAATGGCTGTGATCCCTGCCGGCAACAGCGAGCGCCCTTGCTCGCACACCGCTCGTACCGCCCCCTCATCCAAAGTCAAAGATCCCTCGGGGATGAGGCCGTAGGCAATCCATCGCTTGCGGGCGCTGGCGGGCTGAGGAGCCGGATCAAAGCGGGTGCCGATGGCCTCGCCGGCCAGAATTGCCGGGATCTGCTCAGGCCGTTTGCCATTGGTGATCACCACCGTTACCCCTGCAGCTGTAGCAATTTGAGCAGCGGTCAGTTTGGTGGCCATGCCGCCGGTGCCCCAGCCGCTTTTCCCCTGGGCTTCGGCCTTCACCTGTAGCGGGATCCCGGGCAACACCCGCTCAATGGGCTGGGCAGAGGGATCTCGGTTGGGGTCAGCCGAATAGAGCTTGTCCACATCGGTGAGCAGGATAAGCCACTTGGCCTGCACCATGCTGGCCACTAACGCCGAAAGCGAGTCGTTATCGCCGAATTTCAGCTCCTCCACTGCCACCGTGTCGTTTTCATTGACGATGGGAATAACCCCCATCTGCAGCAGTTGGGCAAAAGTGCGATTGGCGTTCACGTAGCGGCTGCGCTCCACCAGATCGCCGCGGGTGAGCAGCACTTGGGCAATTGGCTGGTTCAGAGCCGAGAAGAGGTCATCGTAAAGGCGGATCAACCGCCCCTGTCCCACCGCAGCCACCGCCTGCTTCTCGGCAATAGCCGTCGGTCGTTGCCGCCAGCCAAGGCGAGCACAGCCCACCCCCACCGCCCCAGAGGAGACCAAGATCACCGCATACCCCTGCCTGCGCAGGTGGGTCAGCACCTCCACCAGCGGCCCCAACACCGAAAGACGCAACAAGCCGGTCTGAGTATCTGTCAGGCTGGAGGTGCCGATCTTCACCACCACCGTCACGTCTGTTGTCGCCATCGCCGCTCTCAACCCATCCTCCCACCCCTCTATTCACCATAGCGCCACCATAGCGGAGTCAAGACGCAGCTGTATTGACCAAAAGGCGCGGCAAGCCCCGTCCTTCAGGGCAGGGAAGGATAGCGCCGACCGTAGCCGACGCCCTTTAAAA
>NZ_JANSHM010000007.1:0-72339 GCF_047461635.1 Synechococcus sp. W55.2
CAAGTGGCGTGGGGCAGGAATGCCCGACCGCGAGGTAAGGACTCCGTCCTGCTGACGGGAAGGGTGGCCCGCGCTCTATCCACAGGACGAGCGCCGGGAGGATGTCACGCATCCACCCTAGCTCTGGATTGGGAAGGATGGCCAGCGCTTTTGCACAGGCGCAGCAGGGCACAGTCTCAGTACCCTGGTTGATTGAGTCAATGCAGAGGTGGGATCCCTCTGTTGGGATAGCCGTTAGGGAGGCAGGTTCACGATGCAACTGCGAACAGCTCTGCCGCTGTTGTGCCTTTCTCTCTTGGTAGCTGCTTGCCGGCCCGGCGGGCCACCTCGCAGCATGGGGGGTGAAGGGGGCGGAGAAGGCCAACCCACACCAGTGGCCGTCGGCAGGGTAGAGGAACAGCAAATCGAAGAGACCTCAGAGTTCATGGCCAGCCTTGGATCCCAGCAGGTGGCCAGTATCCGCCCTCAGGTCAGTGGACAGGTGACCCAGGTGTTCGTGCAGCTGGGATCCCAGGTGGCTGCCGGAGCCCCTCTCTTTGAGATCGACAGCCGGCAGCAACAGGCGGCGGTGGCCGGCCAAACGGCGGGGATTGCCGCAGCCCAAGCCAACCTGGAGAGCGGCCGGGCCGTGCTCAGCCAGTTGCGGGCGGATCGGCTGCGGCTGGAGGCAGCGGCGGAGTTTGCCCGGGAGCAGCACGAGCGCAACCTGCGCCTCTTGGCCGAGGGGGCCATCAGCCAGGCGCAAGCGGATCAATCCAGCCGCGACCTGCGCCAGGCGGAGGCGGCTTTGGCGGCGCAACAGGAGCAGATCCGCGCTCAGGAGGCCGCGATCTTGCGGGCAGAGCGGGAGGTGCAGCGAGCCCAGGCCGAGGCGGAGCGGCAACAGGTGCAACTGCAGTTTTTCCAGGTTACAGCTCCCTTTGCCGGCATTGTGGGGGATGTTTTGGTGCGGCAAGGGGACTACGTGACGCCTCAGACGGTTTTGACCACCTTGACCCAAACCCAGGCGCTGGAGCTCAACCTCAACATCCCGTTGCAGCGGGCCCCCCAGCTGCGCATTGGCACGCCGGTGCAGATCCTGGATAGCCGCGGCGAGGTGATCGGCAGCAGCCAAATCTCTTTCATTGCTCCCGAAGCCAACGCCGCCACGCAATCGGTGCTGGCCAAGGCTCTTCTGGAGAACCCTGCCGGCCAGTTGCGCTCGGCCCAGTTTGTGCGGACTCGGGTCATCTGGGAGGAGCGGCCGGCCTTGCTGGTGCCGGTGACGGCGGTGGCCCGCTTGGGGGCGCAAACCTTTGTCTACACGGTGCAGACAACGGAGCCGCCAGCAGAGGGCATGCCCCCGGGGGCGGTGGCGGTGCAAAGGCCGGTGCAGCTGGGATCCATCTACGGAAACAGCTATGAGGTGCTGGAGGGTTTGGAGGCCAATGAGCCAATTGTGCTGAGCGGCCTACAGAAAATCCGCGATGGCGCCCCGATTGTCGATGAGGTGCTTTTTCAGCAGAGGATGCAGCCACAAGGGGGAGGGAGACCTCCTGGATCCCCGCCCTAGGTCCTCTCTCTCCGGCGGTTTCCCAACTCAGCTATCCCCTTTCACTCCTCACTGCGCTGGACTATGTTTGTTGACTTTTTCATTCGCCGCCCTGTTTTTGCCAGCGTCTGCTCCATCCTGATCGTGCTGGTGGGGGCGGTGAGCATTCCCCTACTGCCGGTGGACTACTACCCACAGGTGGCGCCGCCAGCGGTGAGGGTGACTGCTGTTTATCCTGGGGCCAACGCCGAGACGGTGGAGACGGCGGTAACCAATGTGCTGGAGCAGGAGATCAACGGCGTCGAGGGTATACGGTCTATCGCCTCGGTGAGCAGCAGCAACGGCACCAGCCAGATCACCGTTACCTTCAGCCCGGATCGGGATCTGGACACGGCGGCTGTGGATGTGCAGAACCGGGTGGCGCGGGCCCAGGGCCGGCTGCCGGCGGAGGTGATCCAAAACGGCATCAGCGTGGAAAAGGCCGGCGACAGCGCCTTTGTGCTGGTGTTGGCGCTGCGCTCAGAGGCGGGGGAATACGACGAGCTGTTTTTGAGCAACTACGCGGAGCTGTTTGTGCGGGATGCTTTGCGGCGCATCCGCGGCGTCAGCGATGTCATCATTTTCGGGGAGCGCACCTATGCCATGCGCATCTGGCTGGATCCGACGCGGCTGGCCAGCTATGGTCTGACAGCTCTGGATGTGGTAAACGCAGTGCGCCAGCAGAATATCCAGGTGCCCGCCGGCCAAATTGGCGGCCAGCCCAGCCCCCCGGATCAGGAGTTTCAGATCAGCGTCCAGGCCACGGGGCGGCTGTCGCAGCCGGAGGAGTTCGCCCAGATCGTTCTCAAGGCCAACGCCGATGGCAGCTTGGTGCGCATTGCCGATGTGGGCCGGGTAGAGCTGGGGGCCCAAAGCTACGATACGTTCTTCCGCATCGGGGGGCAGGAGGCGGTGGGGATCGCCATCACCCAACAACCGGATGCCAACGCCCTAGAGGTGTCGCGGCAGGTGCGGCAGACGTTGGCGCAGCTGGCGGAGAGTTTTCCGCCCGGCTTGATCTACGAGATCCCTTTTGACGCCACCCTGTTCATTACCGAGTCGGTGCAGGAGGTGATTTTTACCCTGCTGCAGGCTATTGCCCTGGTGGTGCTGGTACTGTTCATCTTTCTGCAAGATTGGCGCGTCACCCTCATTCCCACCGTTACAATTCCGGTGGCGCTGCTGGGGACCTTCGCCTTTGTGCGCCTGTTTGGCTTTTCCATCAACACTTTGACTCTGTTCGGCCTCACCCTGGCCACTGGCTTGGTGGTGGACGACACCATTGTGGTGGTGGAGAATATCTCCCGCTACATCCGCGACCGCGGCATGCGGCCTCTGCAGGGGGCCTCGGCGGGGATGAATGAGGTGTTGGGGGCGGTGATTGCCACTACGTTGGTGCTGTTGGGGTTATTCCTGCCGATTGCCTTTTTTCCCGGCACCAGCGGTCGCATCTATCAGCAGTTTGCCGTCACCATTGCCGTGTCGGTTTCGCTGTCCACGTTTAATGCCATTACCTTGGCTCCGGCTTTGTCGGCGCTGCTAATTCGCCCCCGCTCAGAGCAGATGTTTTGGCTGCTGCGCTGGTTTGACCGCGCCGTGGAAGGGATCCGAGCGGCCTACTGCCGCCTGCTGGAGCTGGTGGTGAAGCTGCGGCTGTTGGTGGTGACGGGGTTTATTGCCTGTTTGGGCCTCACCTACTGGCTGTTCCAAATTGTGCCGACGGGGTTTGTGCCGGATGAGGATCAGGGCTTTTTCATCACCATTGTCCAGGGGCCGCCGGGGGTTTCCCTCAACTATACCGACAGGGTGATCTGGCAGGCCGCCGCTATTTTGGAGGGGATCCCTGAGATCGAAAATCGGGTGATCGTGGGGGGGTTCAGCTTTACCGGGCCCTCGCCGGGGAATGGGCTGATCTTTGCCACCCTCAAGCCCTGGGAAGAGCGGCGGCAACCGGAGCAATCGGCGCAAGCGATTGTCAACCGGCTATTTGGGCCTTTTTTGGGCGGGATCAGCCGCGCATTGGTGATCCCGATCCTGCCGCCGGCCATTCCCAATTTGGGGGTTGCGGGCGGGTTTACTTTCCAGCTTCAGGATCGGGGGGTGAACGATTTCAACCTCTTGGAGCAGACGGCCAACACCCTGTTTTTTGTGGGCAACTTGCCGCCCCCGCCGGGCCAACCCCCCTTGGGCTTGCGGATTAACCCGCCCACCTTCAACGCCAATTCGCCGCAGCTAGAAGTACAGGTGGATCGGGAGATGGCCCAGTTGTTGGGGATCCCTCTGTTGGATGTCTTCGGCACGCTGCAGACGCTGCTGGGGGGCACCTACGTCAATGATTTCGACCTGTTCAACCGCAACTACCGGGTCTATGTGCAGGCGGATCAAGCATTCCGAGGTAACCCGGAAAGCATCGGCCAGTTCTACGTGCGGGGTGGGCAGGGGCAGCTCTTGCCGTTGAGCACCCTGGTTCAGGTGGAGGAGACCACCAGCCCGGCCATCATCAACCACTTCAACCTCTTCCGCTCGGTGGAAATTCAGGGCAGCGCCCTGCCGGGCTTTAGCTCAGGGCAAGCGATTCGGGCTATGGAAACTCTAGCCGCCCAGTTGTTGCCGCAGGGGTTTGGCTTCGAGTGGTCGGGCCTGTCGCTGGAAGAAATCGAGTCGGGAGGACAGGCGCCGCTGATCTTTGCTTTGGGCTCGGTGTTCGTCTTCCTGGTGCTGGCGGCGCAATTTGAGAGCTATGTGGATCCCTTGATCATTTTGTTGGCGGTGCCGCTGGCAGTTCTTGGGGCTCTTTTGGCACAACTGCTGCGGGGCTTGACCAACGACGTCTTCTGCCAAGTCGGGTTGGTGATGTTGATCGGGCTGGCCAGCAAAAACTCCATCTTGATTGTGGAGTTTGCCAACCAGTTGGTTGCCCAAGGGATCCCACTGCTCAAAGCTGCCACCCAAGCAGCCGAGACCCGCTTCCGCGCCATTCTGATGACCGCCCTGAGCACTATCCTGGGTATTTTCCCTCTGGCAGTGGCCAGCGGGGCCGGGGCCGCCAGCCGTCAGTCTCTGGGCACGGCGGTGATCGGCGGCATGTTCGTCTCGACAATGCTCAGTTTGCTGGTGGTGCCGGTGCTCTATGTCGTGATCAAGGGGATCCAGGTGCGAATTTTGGGGGGATCCCCTTCACCTGTGGATCTGGCGCATTTGCCGCCGCCGGAGGATCCCAAAGAGGTGCTGCCTGGTGGCGACAGCGTTGGGTAGGTAGCCAGGGGAATCTGCTTGATGCTTGTCTTTTGGCGGAAAAGTTCCGTTGCCTTGCTTCCTAGCTCTCCCTTCGGGAGAGATTGGGGGTGGTCGCGGAAGCGGCGCAGGGCGTTTGGGCGGCACCGCGGAGCAGTTGAGAAGTGTCTTAGTCTAACTTGAAATGACTGTACACCTTGGTTCCGTACTGCAAAGGACTTCCAGCGCTTTTGCACAGGTTTGGGGAGGCTCTCGTTCATCGCTTTCTCATCCACCGCAGGCCCTGTCCTCGAGCAGTTCGGACTCGGCTTCGCTGGGCATTTTTTCCCAGAACTGAGCCAGGTGTTGCAGGCCCACAAAGCCCAACTGCCAGAGGATCAAGGCTAGAGGGCCGTGCTGCTGCCGCTGGATCTTCAGGGCCAAAGCCAGTTGTTTGGGCTTGAGGAGCTGCTGCTGGGCAGCAAACTGGCAGAACTGTCGATCCCATTGGCTGAGGGCCTGTAAATCCGGCAGGGTCGGTTCCATAGGTTTGGCTGGGCAGGAAACCCATCGAATTGAATATTGAATCTCGAGGCTCGGGATCCCCAGTGGAGATCCTGCGGATCCCTTGCAACAGGTTTCTTCCAGGGTACGTGAGCGCCCAGGCATCCCCAAGGCCAGTTCGGGCAGAGAGCACTGAGCTTTGTTGCAAAGCTGGCTTATAGATCCTGGCAGGATAGTCTATCCCCAGGGGTCGTCGTCGAAAGGACTATCTGACCAATAGCCACTCTGCTGGGGTGGAGGGGGCTGTTGGGGAAGGGGCGGCGTGTAAGCAGGAGGCGGTGTTGGGATGGGGGTGGGTTTTTCCAGCTCCTCAAGTCGGGGCAGGTCGGCGGGCTTGGGCTCAACACCAAGGCTTCTCAGCTTGGCTTGCGCTTCTTGCACTTGAGCATTGAGCTCTTCCAGGTAGGCGCGGTAGTGGTTGGCAGCTTCTAGGTACTGCTTGGCTTTCTTTTCGTTTTCCTGGACGACCGCCTCCAGTTCTTTGGTGCGAACGGTGTAATCGGCCTCTTGATTGGTGAGGTTTTCGATGGCTTGGTTGAGTACAGCCCGCCGTCGCTCCAGTTGGGCTACAATTTCCGACAACTGTCGTTCTCGCTCGCTAAGGCTGCGTTCCCGGTTTTGAGTTTGTTCCAGTTGAAAGCTGGCCTGGCTGAGCTGCTCTCGCAAATACATCACCTGGGGCTCCGTCTCGTTGCGTTCCTGTTGCAACTCAAAGACCCGCGCTTCCAAGTGATCTTTTTCCTGCTGCAACACTTCCCGCTCGTTCAAAAGACGGGTGTAGAGCTGGTTGAGAAAGTCCACCTCCATCACCACTTGGCTAAGCTGAGTGGCGTATTCCCCAACCAAAGCCAACTCCCGAGCGAGGTTTTGGGTTTCACTGGTGGCTTGATCGGTGAAAAACTGGGGAAGTTGGGTGGTTTCTCTGAGGCGTTGGGTAAATTGCTTGAAGCGGAAAGAAAAGTTGCTCGCCATTGCCGGTGCGGTAGCCTCGAAGATCAGGGGAATGCCGATGGTTCGATTTCACGATGTCTGGATTGCTTCCAATCTAACATTGAGCTACAGCTTTTGCGGAAGCTTGCCTTAGGTGGGATCGGGGGGAGTTTCAGGGGCCGGCATGGCAACTTCCCCAGAGGGATCCCGCTTCTCGGATTCCGGCTGGGGGTTTTCTGCCGCTCTGTTTTTAACCTTGTCTTTTTGGTCTTTCGAGGTGCCTTCTGAATCCTGGCCGGAGATGCGGCGCAGCAGCCGTTGCAGGAGTGGGCTGCGGCGATTGCCGATGACGGAGAAGCGGCTTTCAATCTCCTCGACGGGGACGGGATCCATTTGGGCCAGCTCCGGCTCGCTGAGGAGGAGTACCCGTATCGTTGCAATGGGGATCTGCAAGAACAGGTTGGATCCCCAAAATCCAAAGGCAGCTATGGCTAGGCCTGCCAGACGGGTGCCGTTGCCAGGGGTGAGCAGGGCAAAGAGGGGGGCAAAGTCGTAGAGGCGCTCACCGACTTCCAGCATCAGGATTGCCGCCAACAGCGTCAAAATCTTATGTTCGGGGCTGAGGAAGGCGGCTAAGATGCGGCGCTGCTCGAGGGTGAGTTCTTCTGGGGGGACAGAAGCCACCCACACGCTAAAGATGTCAAACGGTTTGCGCCACTGCATAGCAAAGACCGGCCCAATGCCCACCACGGCCACCCAAGCCTGCTCCGCCCCCACCGGCAGGAGGGGATCCCCTGTGGCCAGCCCGATCAGGGTCAGCCCTACCCAGAAGGGGAGGATGAGGATCCCGGCGGCATGGATCCAGAGGAAAGGTTCCTGCCAATGGCTGCGCATGGGGAAGTTCCAAGAGGGACAGGGAAGAGCAGGGCTAGGGGCGAGATTTGTCCACCACTTCCAATTCTGTGAGGCGGAAGGTGACTAATTTGTCCCAGTTGCCGCCTTCAAAGAGGACAGCGGCATGGTCGTCGGTAACCCGCTGTACCTGGCCCTCAAAGCAGTAGTAGGTGTCGTTGGGGTTGATGACCCGCACGGCAACGCCGGGGTAGATCGGGGGAAGGGCTTCGAGGAGGGTTGGGGTTGGAGTCGTGTTCACGTTTCAGCTATCCTCTTTTTTTGCAGAAGCTCTGCCTTACTATTATGGGGGAAAGCCCCTCTCTTGCCGAGTCTCCCCCTCGTTGAGCTTCTTCCCACAGCGGTTCGCCGAGGGTTGGGCAATGGCTGAGGCGTGGCTGCCAGCCCGCTAACGGGAAAGGAGCCTGTACTGCAACTTCGACGGTCAACCCAGCTCCCCCTCAAGGCCCCAGACCATGGCTACCGGCGCACAGTCTTCCCACTCCCAAATCTGGCATGTGTTGGTGATCGATGATGAACAAGGACGGCGGGCTGTGGCCCTCAGTGCTGCCACCTATTCCATCGGCAGGGATCCCAGCAATGCGATTGTCATCGATTCGGCGGCGGTTTCCCGGCAACACGCGCTGCTGCTGCGGCTACCCCACAAAGATGGCCAATATACCTACCGGCTGTTGGACGGCAATATCGAGGGCAAGCGCAGCACCAACGGCGTCTCGGTGAATGGGCAGAGATGTTTGAGCTGGGATCTCAAGGATGGGGATCAGATCCTGTTGGGGAATCAGGTGCGGATGCAGTACTGCATTCGCCAGTTGTCAGACGAAGATTTTCAGCGGTATCTCCAGTCTGTAAGCTTTCGCAGCGTGAAGGCGGAGGTGGTGGATCGGCGCTCCACAACCATGCAGCGGTTTGATCCGCCCTCGATGCAGGCAATTTTGCCCCAAGAGGAGACGACGGAGAGAATTGACGTGAAGCCTCAACGCCGCAATCCGCTGCGGCTGCTGTTCCAGACCCTCTGGGGGCGTTTGAGGGGAAAGCTGAGATAATTTAGCCCTCAGGAATGCCCACCCGTTCTGAGTCTGGGAGCGCTGATGCAGTCTCGTCGGCGCTGTCTTTGCGGTCTTGCTCTGACGCTTCTGCCTGCAAGTCCAGGAGGGAGGGGGAGTTGGCTTCCCCAATCAACACTCCCCGCAGCCAGAGGGGAGCGACAAAGGTGGTGGCAATCACCATGACGATAATGCTGACATCGAGGGCATCGGAGAGAACTCCACTGGCGGCCCCCACACCGGCAAACACCAGCCCCACCTCACCCCGGGGAATCATGCCCACTCCGATGGCGTAGCGGTTGATGCCCGGCTTGCCAAAGGCCCCCAAGCCCGCTGCTAGCTTGCCCACAATGGCAACTCCGATCAAGAAGACGGCAATGATCAGCCCCTCTCGGTTGACGGGGAGGGTGGGGTTGAGTACGGCAAGGTTGGTTTTGGCCCCGACGCAGACGAAGAAGATGGGCACCAATAGGTCGGAAATGGGCTTGATCTGTTCTTCCAGCTCTTGCCGTTTCTCGGTTTCGGCCAAGATCAGGCCAGCGGCAAAAGCGCCCAAAATCGCTTCTAGATGAATGATTTGCCCTACATAAGCCAGCAGAAAGGCCAGCACAAGGGCGGGCAGAAGGGGGTTACCTCGGGTCTTCAGGCTGTTGAGAAGGGCAACAAAGTAGGGGCTGAGAAGGCGCCCCAAAACAATGGAGCCGACCAAGAAGACGATGGCACTGAGGATGATGATGCCGATATCGGAAAGGTTGACTTCTCCGTTTTTGGCCAAGCCCGCCACTACGGCCAAGATGATGATGCCCAACACGTCATCCAAGACGGCGGCACCAATGATCACTTGCCCCTCTGGGGAGGTGAGTTTTTGCAGCTCGGCCAAGACGCGGGCGGTGATGCCGATGCTGGTTGCTGTGAGGGCAGCGCCGGCAAATATGGCGGGGATAACGGGCACATGAAACAGGTAGAGCAAGCCCAGGGTTCCGGCCAGGAAAGGCACAGCGACCCCGATGACGGCTACGGCTGCGGCTTGAGGGCCGACCCGCAACAGCTCGGCCAGATCCGACTCGAGGCCGATTTCAAACAAAAGGACGATCACCCCGATCTCGGAGAGGATGTCGATGATCTGGCTTTGGGAGGAAAACACCTGCACCAGGGATCCCTCGTCGAGGCCGGCAGTGACTTGCAAAAATTGCATCAATGCTGAGGATTGGGCCAAGGCGTGCAGCTCTTGGCCGGAAACTTGTCCTTCCGGGAAGACCAACAACCCCAGCGCGGAGGCCCCTACCGCGACGCCCCCCAGCAATTCTCCCAGCACCGGCGGAAAGCCGAGGCGAACGGCGATTTCTCCGGCGATACGGCTGGCCAGATAGATGACCACCAGAGCCATCAGCACCGCCGCCAAGATCAGGGGTAAAAGATTGGCAGCCCCTTCCGGTTCAAGGGGGGCAGCGGCTTCAACAGCAAGCAACACTGAATCTAGGTTGTTCAACAGCAAGATCTCACCCTCAAATGATGAACAGCTTTTTGTCTCGGGCCGGCCCTGGTGGGAACGCTGCCGTTCCCATTCCTTTCGCCCTTCTGCTGGAAGACTGTTACAGAAGCTAACCTCCCTTGGGAACTGTTGGCAACGCCCAGGTAGGCACTCTTATACTCCAGATAATTGATACTTATCTGGAGTATTGTCTCCACAGACGTTCCCATGAGCAGGACGAAGCCCTTACCACTTCCTCTCCTGGAAAACCCCTCAGAACCGGCAATCCAGGACAAGCTGCTCCTCAGGAGGAAGCCTCGCCTTGGCCCGGTGCAGGGTTGGATCCATCCAAATCGGACGATGGCCCAGACAGATCCAGAGGATTAAAGCGGTTCATGGCCGTCATCAGTCCCTCTTGCCAGCAGCACTCCACGGCCTCTACCGCCGTATTCAACACCCGCTCCAGCACCTCTTGTTCTGCAGGGGCGAATCCACCCAACACATGCCCGACCACATCTTGGCTGCCCTTGGGTTTGCCCACCCCCAAACGCAGCCGTGGAAACGCCTCGCTCCCCAAGTGCTGAATGATGGACTTCATGCCGTTGTGCCCACCGGCAGAACCGGATCCCCGCAGGCGCAGACGACCCAGCGGCAAGTCCATGTCGTCGTACACCACCAGCACAGAGGCGAGATCTAACTTGTACCAATCCAGCACCGCCCGCACCGATTGGCCGGAACGGTTCATGTAGGTTTCCGGCTTGAGCAAGCGTCGCTTTCCTCCCAGGGCAAACCCTTCTCCGTAGCTACCTTGGAATCGCTTCTCCAAAACCAACGGGATCCCCCAGCGCTGCGCCAGCCGATCCACCACCATAAAGCCGCAATTGTGGCGGGTATTGGCGTATTGAGGGCCGGGATTGCCCAGGCCCACAACGAGCTGCAGGGAAATCTCATCGGTTCCCTTGGGCTTGACCTGGGTCACAACGTTTCTCGCCTCCTCGAGCTAAAGTAAGGCATCGCTGCTTTGAGTGGTGTTGGCGTGTTTTCGGGCTGCTGGTCGCCCCGGAGGTTCGGATACCCAGCCGGACTGAGTCGGGACAGCGGTGAGGATCCCTGGGGGCAAATGGCTCGCCGCCCATGACTCTGCCATTGTTTATTGTCAACGCTCATTGTGAACGCTTCTGACCAACCCTGCTATGAGCCTGCCCACCCCCTTCGGTCTTCACCCCAGCACAACCGAATTCGATGCCTCGGATGCCCTGCGCCTCAGCCAGTGTCTGATTCAAGTGGGGATCGCCCTCTCCTCAGAAACGGATCTGCAGCGGCTGCTGGAGTTGATTGTTGCTCAAGCCCGAGAACTGACCCACTGTGATGGGGCCAGCCTTTTTGTCCGAGAGGGGGAGGAACTGCGCTTTTTCGTGGTCAACCGCCATGAGGAGCTGCGGGATCTGCGCCTGCCCCTCAGCCCTTCCAGCATTGTGGGCTATGTGGTGCTCACCGGGGAGAGCCTGAATCTGCCAGATGTCTACCACCTGCCCGCCGATCAGCCCTATGCTTTTAACCCACAGGTGGATCAGCAGACCGGCTATCGCACCCGCTCCTTGCTCACTGTGCCCATGCGGGATCCCTCAGGAAAGATCCTCGGCGCCCTACAACTGTTGAACCGCCTAAAGCCGGATCACCCCACCCCCCTAGCTCCTGACCAAGTGGCCGAGTGGAGCCAACCTTTTTCTGAGCTGGAAGTCAGCGTGGCAGAAGCCCTAGCCTCCCAGGCGGCGGTTGCCTATCAAAACGTCCAATTGCGGGAAGAACTCAAATCTGCCCACTTCGAGACCATCTTCTGTCTGTCTGTGGCCGCAGAATACCGGGATCAAGATACCTCCTTTCACCTGAAGCGGATGAGCAACTACTCTCGCATCATCGCCAAGCACTTGGGCCTATCCAGCCATGAGCAAGAGCTGATCTTCTACGCCAGTCCCATGCACGATGTGGGCAAAATCGGGATCCCGGATGCCATCTTGCAAAAGCCGGGGCGTCTGACCCCAGAAGAGCGGCAGATCATGAACCGTCACCCTGAGATTGGTTATGAGATCCTCAGCAAGTCCGACTCCGAGCTGATGAAAAAGAGCGCCATCATCGCTCTGACCCACCACGAGAAGTTCGACGGCAGTGGGTATCCGCGCGGCCTCAAAGGAGAAGGGATCCCTCTAGAAGGGCGGATTGTGGCCTTAGCCGATGTATTCGATGCCTTGGCCAGCCGTCGCCCCTACAAAGAAGCCTGGGCTTTGAATGAGGTCTTTCAGTTTGTAGAAGACAACAGCGGCAGCCATTTCGACCCGCAAGTGGTGGCCGCCTTTAACCGAGGACGCAGCGAAATTCTGGAAATCTACCACCGCTATCCAGAAACCCGCTAAATCCAGCTCCAGATCAATCAGGGATCCAAGATACCAACCCAGAACATTCAGCTCCAAAGGGATCCGTCCCAGCAAACCGCAAAGAAGGGATCCCAGGCCATCCTTTCCGTACAATCCCGCAGAATCTTATGGGCAAAAGGTGGGATCCCAGGGCAAACTGAAGGTGGTCGATTTTCTGCAGGAATCACCCCATCAAAGGCCGATTTAGGGCCGACTTTTTGTGTTGCTCTACACATTGGCATCCAACCCATCTGTACCCAACGTGTGCCGAGGATCCCTGTGATGGCTACCCTGACAAATCCACCCACTCCTACCCTATCGATCAACACCAAGCTGCGTGACTTGGCCTTGGTGGAGTTTCAGGTGAACGAGTCCACCCCTTGCGAGAATGTGGTGCGCCGCCTGGAAGATGACAGCAGCCTTTCAGGAGTCATCGTGCTGGACGAGCGGTCGCAGGTGCGGGGAATGTTGACCCGCCGCGCCATTTTGGAGTGGATGCTTAGCAAGCCCTACGGCCTGGATGTGTTTTTGAAGCGGCCCATCAGCTCCATGGTAGAGTTCCATAGCCGGGATTTTCTCTTGCTCCCCGGCGACTGCGATGTCATCCAAGCAGCCGACCGAGCTTTCCAACGGCCCGAAGAGACCGTCTACGACCCAGTGGTGGTTCAACTGGGATCCCAGGACTACCGCCTTCTCGATGTGCCGGTGTTGTTGGTGGCCCAGGCCCAGGTGCATCTGGCCACCCAGCGCAAGCTACAAGAGCAGCAGGAAGAGATGAAAAGGATCTTGGCAGAGCTGGAGCAGGAAAGAAGCCGCAGCCTCCAGTATGCCCGGGATCTGGAGCGACAAAAAGCCGAGATCCTCAACCAAAACCTGGCCTTAGACATGGAACGTCGCCGGGCCCAACAGCGCTCCGAGGAGTTGGCTCGCCTTAACGCCCGCATCATTGAAATCAGTTCTGTGCTCTCTGAGAGAGGCAAATCCACCTTTGCCGCCACCTTTGCTGGGGTAGAAGCGGTGCGCACCCTCTTCCAGGAAATTGCCGACAACAACCAGGAGCTATCCCGCGAACTCAAGGAGATCAACACCATCGTGGATTTGATCGTGGAGGTGGCAGGATACATTCGCCTGCTCTCTTTCAATGCGGCTGTAGAGGCCAACCGCAGCGGTGGTGCCGGTGGCTTTGGAGCCATTGCCCAGGAGATCCGCAAATTGGCGGGACGAACCACCGAGGCCAGCAACCGCATTCGCGGCCTAGCAGAGCGTATCCAGCGCCAGAGCCAATCCACACTGCAATCGGCCCAGAGCAGCGCTGAGGTGGTGCAATCCCTTTACCAGCAGGCCCAGTCGGCCCAGTTGGCCCTGGAAGAGCTGCAAACCCTGTTGGAACGAGCCCAAATCTAGCCTCCCTTTTGAGATTCTTCTGGATCCTGAGAGCCTGAGGTTGCCATGGTGGCTAGGGGGCAGCTTTCCCCTCTCGAATCTCATAAGTATAAAATTGCCCAGCCACGGCAAGGGTTTCAAAGTGGTAGGTGGGCAAGGAGATCCCCCGTGGGCCAAAGTTGAGCAACGACAAATCGGTGGTGTAGAGGCTGAAAAGGATAAAATTCTGCCGGCGGGTTTGGCGCATGAACAGAGCTTCTAGTTCGGGCTGGAGCTCTCGGACAAGGGCATGACATTCCTCAATCAAAGTGACCAGGAAAGCCGGGATCTGAGCACAGTATTCCCGCGTAGCGTAGGCAGCCAGTTGTTCCCCTGCATAGGTTCCGTACTCTTCTAAGGTGGGATTGGTGATGGCCAAAGCAGCCACTCCTCCCGCCAAAACCAGCCCGGAAAGAAAGGAAAAGACCTTCAGCATCGCAGCCTCCGAAACCAAATTTTCCATTCTGCTACAGGCTTGAGCCACCTCAACAGGGATCTTCCGGCAGAAGCCAAAGGACTCCGTCCTGCCTCTGGCGGGGTTGTTGCTATGGACAAGGGATCGCAATGCTGTTGCAATGGGAACGGCCAGGAACTGCCCCACAGAAGGGCTCCATCCCTTGATTGAGTTGCCGGCCCACAGGTTAGGATGGGATCCGACGCGCAAACAGCTTGCTGCTCTCTATGGAACTTGCCGATCTAAGACGCACCCTAGAATCGCTCACCTTGCGCCTGAGCAACGCTCAGGACTATCTTTGACCTGCCCCACTTGGAGCAACAGATTGCCATCCTAGAGCAAGAAGCCTCGCAGCCGCAGTTTTGGAATGATGTAGAGGCAGCCCGCCGCCACCTGCAAAAGCTCAACAGCCTCAAGGCCTCCTGGGATCAGGTGCACCGCTGGAAGGATCGCCTGGAAGATGCCGCCAGCGCCCTCGAGCTGCTCCAAGAAGAGCCCGATCCGGAACTCCTAGCCGAGACAGCAGGATCCCTGGCAGCGGTGGAGCGGGAGTTGAGCCAATGGGAGCTGCAGCAACTGCTCTCCGGCCCCTACGACCAAAACGGTGCCATCGTCACCATCACCGCCGGTGCAGGGGGAACCGATGCCCAGGACTGGGCGGAAATGCTCTTGAAAATGTACACCCGCTGGGCACAAAACCAGGGCTACAAGGTCAGCCTCTCGGAATACTCCGAAGGCGCCGAAGCCGGTATCAAGTCCGCCACCCTGCTGATCGAAGGCCCCTACGCCTATGGGTATCTTTCTGCCGAGAAGGGCAACCACCGCATGGAGCGCATCAGCCCCTTCAACGCCAACGGCAAACGGCAAACCAGCTTTGCTGGCGTAGAGGTGATGCCGATTCTGGAAGAGGAAAGCGAGTATGAGCTGAAGATGGAAGATCTGGAGTTCGAGACCTCCCGCTCAGGTGGGGCAGGTGGCCAAAACGTGAACAAAGTGGAAACAGCGGTGCGGGTGATCCACAAGCCCACCGGCATTGCCGTGCGCTGCACCGAGGAGCGCTCCCAACTGCAAAACAAAGAGCGGGCCATCCAGATCTTGAAGGCCAAGCTGATTGCAATGGAAGAGGAAAAACGCAGACAAAAGCTGGCCGAGATCCGCGGCGAGATGGTGACTCAGGGCTTTGGGGGGCGTATTCGCACCTACACCTTCGATCCCTACAAGCTGATCAAAGATCACCGCACCAACGCCGAAACCTACAATGTCGAGGCCTTTATGAACGGCGAGCCGGAGGAGCTGATGCATTTTATCCAGGCCTATCTGCGGCAGGAATACGCCAAACAACAGGCCGCCGCAGTCTAGGGCCGGCTGTAGCGCTCCCACACCGCCTGCATGAGGGCAGCCCGCTCCTGGGCTGAGAGCTGGGTCAAGGTCAGGGGATCCCCTTCCTGGAAAAACTCCCCTACCCCCCATCCCACGGCCCGGGGAGAGGCGGTTTTGGCTTGCAGGGATCCCGCCCAAGCCAGTCCATGCCAAGCGCCGATGGCAGTCTCCAGCGCCGAAGAAAAAACCAGATCCAGGCCGGGATGTCGGCTGAGATACTCCCGCAGCGCGATGCAGGAGCCCACCAAAGATGGCTTCACCACCAGGATCCCTGTCCATCCTGAGCGATGGATCGCTTGCAACTGCTCCAGGCAGGCCACCGATTCATCCAAAGCAACGGGGGTTTGGTACTGGCGGCTGAGCTCCACCAAATGGACGTGCTGATCCGGCGGCAGAGGCTGCTCCAAAAACTCAATCTTGACCGGCGAGGCCTGGTTGAGCCGATCACAAACCATCAGCCACCGGTGGGCCTCCGCAAGCGTTAACCCCCCATTGGCATCCAAACGCAGATGGGATCCTGGTGGCAACCGCTCCAGCCATTGCTCCAGCTTCTCCAACTCCTGCTGCATGGGATCCCTCCCCACCTTGAGCTTGTACACCGACCGCGTGAGTGGGACGGAGTCCTTGTAGGAGTCCTTGTAAGATTCCGGCGGCAGGGTCTCCCCCAAAAGTTCACAGAAAGAGAGTAGAGAGAGATCCTTGTTCAACCAATCGGGATCCCGACAGGCCAGCCAAGCGCCTTCCAACCCAAACCGGCAGGCCGGCAGTGCTTCTGGGATCCCCAAAATATGCGCCTCCGACAAAAGAGGGGGCAACTGCCGACAAAACTCCAGAGCCTGCTCCAGGGTTTCGCTGCCAAACCAAGGGATGGGAGCAATTTCCCCATATCCTTGACAGCCTGTCTCCCGATCTGTAAGTCGGATCAGGATCCCTTCGCGCACGGACCACAGTCCGTGGTGGGTGCGCAGGGGCCGCCGAAAGGGACGCCGATACAGGCAGAACGCAAAGCCTAGCACCTTTTTCTCCGCTTCCAAGGATCCTCAGAGTGAGGAGCTACAAGTAGAGCATCTCAAAGATTAGAGAAATGTTGCAAGCGAGATAGCGGGACTGATGTTCTTGCTGTAGCTGAAACTACAGAATTGAGTTGAAGACATAGCGTATCTTCTTGCCCTAAGAAGTGCTTCCTTACGTATGATTAAGGAAAAAAGCAGCAGATTCTGAATAGAGCATCACTTTTCCCAATAAACCTGTGCCACTGAGAAATCGCGAGTTCGGTTTTGGGTGGTAAATCCAGATTGAGTTGCCTGCACAGCTAAAACTTAGGAGTCGATGATGAGTACAGCCATTCCCGAAATCACCAAAAAGCTTTTGGAAGCCAAAGCTGAAAGGGGATTAACTTTTGCTGACTTGGAAGAGAAAATAGGCCGGGATGAGGTGTGGATTGCAGCGGTCTTCTATCGTCAGGCCAGTGCTTCCGCAGAAGAAGCAAACAAAATTGCCGAAATCTTAGGCTTGGACGCCGCTGTCGCTAAACAATTGACCGAATGCCCACTGAAAGGCTTAGGGCCAGTGGTGCCGACGGATCCCTTAATTTACCGCTTTTACGAGATTGTTCAAGTTTACGGCATGCCAATCAAAGCCGTGATTCATGAAAAGTTTGGCGATGGAATCATGAGCGCTATTGACTTCACCCTAGACATAGAAAAGGAAGAGGATCCTAAAGGAGATCGTGTTAAGGTGATTATGTCTGGTAAGTTCCTGCCCTATAAAAAGTGGTAGCAGTTAAAACATCGGCTCTGCTTCTGCCAAGGCCGCTTCCGGCCCCACCAGAGCAATGGCCGGGGGGGTCAGGTAGGTCTTTGCGGCTTGGTGGAGCTGCTCTGGGGTGAGCTGCCTGACCCCCTGCAAATACTGCCGGTCAAACTCCATGCCCAAGCCCAAAATCTCGTACCAGCCCGCCAGTTGAGCCACCTGGGCATTGGTTTGTTTGCTGAGGGCATACTGGCCCAGAAGTTTGCGCTGCGCCATTTCCACCTCTGCCAGGTCGAGCGGATTGGCCTGCAGACGGTGGATTTCTGCTTGTAGGCGCTCCAGGGCCACCTGAGTATTCTCTGCCGCAGTGCCCATGTAAACCCCAAAAGGGGCGGGATCCCGGCGGGTGGCAAAAAAAGCCGAGACCTCATAGGCCAGGCCACAGCGCTCCCGCAGTTCCACAAACAGACGGCTGGATAGACCGCTGCCCAAGTAGGTGGCCAACAGTTTCAGGGCCGGATAATCCGCAGAAGCAGCAGGGGATCCGCGAAACCCGATCAAGATCGTCGTCTGCTGAGTGGGCTGGGGCAACCTCAGCAGTTGGGGATCCCTCAGAGGGGGTAGGGAAACATCCCGATCCTCTGGAGAGGGGCCGGGAACAACCCAGTCCCCCAAAGCCGCTTCCACCTGGGCAGCCATTTGCTCCGGCGGCTCTGGGCCGATCACCACCATCACCATTCCATTGGGACGACAGTAGGCCGCGTGATAGGCTACCAAATCCTCGCGGGTCAGGGATCCCACCGTTTCCAGCCGTCCCAACCCCGGCAGAGCGTAGGGATGATCCCCATAGAGGGCTTGTTGCACCTGCTCGAAAGCCAAGCTGAAGGGCCGTTCCTGTTGGGCGCGGATGGCCTGCAGCATCAACGCCTGCTCTCGCGCCACCTCCTCTTCAGGAAAACTGGGATCCCGTAATATCTCCGCCAGCAAATCCAGCAACTCCGGGAAATCGGCAGACACACAGCGCAGGCTCACCTCGAAATAGTCGGCAGAACTGTCCACCGATAGCGAGGCTCCCAGCGATTCCACCGCAGCAGCAATGGCCTGGGAGTTGCGCCGATGCGTGCCTTTGGTGAGGACAGCCGCCATCAAGTGGCTCACCCCCGCCTGTTGCGGCCGCTCTGCCCGGCTGCCGCCGCGGAAAAAACAGTGGGCAGCCAAGATCTCCACCGTTGGGTTCTGGCCCAGCAACAGCGTGATGCCATTGGCCAAAAGGACGCGCTGTAAACGGCCACGTTGGGTGGCAAGCAGAGCAGAGTTCATGCAGGCAAGGGATCCCGTCCAAAATCCGAAAATCAAGAGTCCGGAGCGCCAAGGCGGCGCTTAACGGCAAGCCAGTTGCAGCTCCGAAGCCGCCGCTGTACCCAGGGCAGTCGGCTTGAGAACGGTGACTACATAAGCCTCCGGAGACAAGTACTGCTGGGCCAACTCCCGGATCTGAGCCGGGGTAAAAGATTGCAACAGCTCCAGGTACTCTTGAATGCGTTGCACCCCGCCCAACGTCTCGTAGTAGCCATAGATGCCCGCCAATTGGCTGGGGGACTCGGCGGAGAACAGAAACTCATGGATGAGCATACGCCGGGTGCGATCCAACTCTGCTTGGCCAATGCCATCCTGCTGCAGCTTTTCGATCTCGTGCAGAATCGTCGCCTCCACCCGCGCCACATCCTCCGGCTCCAGTTGAGCCCCAATACAAAACAGTCCCCCCTCCTTCAACACCAGCGAAGAACAGCCAATGGCCCTCACCCAGCCCCGCTGTTCCCGCAGCAGATGCACCAGCCGCGAAGTACGGCCATCTCCCAGCAGAGAAGCCAACATCTCCAGGCCACAGGCTTGTTGCCAATCGTCAATGCCAACGGTAGGCCAGGCCAATTTCAGACGGGCTTGCTCCAAGCGGGCATGGTCGCTCTCCCGGCGCAGGATCCCTTGGGGACGAGGCTGGGGCGGGATGGGGGGGCTGGCCAGTGCTGGCCCAGCAGCAGAGCTGCCAAACTGCTCCTCCACCAAGGCCAACGCCCGCTCGGGATCGATGCCACCCGTCACCACCACCGTCATGGATTCAGGCCGATACCAAGCGCGGTGGTAAGCGCGCATCACCTCAGGGGTCAGTTGCATCAAGCTTTCCGGTGTGCCCAACACCGGTCGTCCATAGGGATGCTCCCCATAGGCGGTCTCCATCAAGAGCTGATAGGCCGTGTAGTCCGGGTTGTCGGCAGCGCGGCGAATTTCCTCCAGAACCACCTGCCGCTCCCGCTCAAACTCTGGATCCGGGATCCCGGCCCGCAAAACCACCTCTGCCAGGTAGGGCAGGGTATCCGCCAGGTCGGCAGCAGCCACCGTAATGTAGTAATGGGTGTAGTCTTGGCCGGTGGCAGCATTGGTAACTCCTCCCCGTCCTTCCACGGCCCAATCCAGCTCACCAGGAGCCAGCCGCTCGCTACCCTTAAACACCATGTGTTCCAGAAAATGGGATAGGCCCAGCCACTCCGGCGGCTCATGGCGTCCGCCTGTCCGTACCCAGACATCAACGGTTACAGAATCGGCAATGGGGATGGGATGAAGGATAACGCCTAACCCGTTGCTCAGTCGGTGGGTGTAGGCGGGCAAAAGACGAGGAGAGCGGTTCAAAATTCTTAACTGATGGAGAACAGTCTTAATTGTAGATGGAGAGGGTCTCCGGGAAATAGTATCTGAGACTACTTTTCTCGGCCTTCTCTCCCCACCTTGCAGATCCCAACCCCTTTTGTGGTAGAGGGAGAACCTAGGTACCTTGGGCTGCTCCCTGTCCAGACATCCCCCTAAGGCTCATTGCGCAGATCCGGGGATCCCTGCCAAGCCAGACTGGGGTATCCCTCGCTTGCCAGATTGTCCTCCACCTGAAATCCAGGGGGCCACTCTTGGCTGTCTCGAACCCGTTGCACCACCTCTTGGGGCAGCACGACCCCCAACTGCCGGGCAGCCATGGCCACCACATCCCCCCGGTCGATCAAGCCAGCAATGGCGCCGGTGGGCGTGAAAACCAAAATGCGGCGGGGTTCTGCCTGGCGCATCATCTGAATTACCTGGGGAATGGGGGTCTCTTCTCGTACCCCCTGCAGTTGCTCCATCGGCTTGAGAATAGCCTTGAGGGTGAGGCGATCCCACTGGCTGCGCTCGATGTCGTTGAGCAATTCTGGCCTGACCAGCCCACGGTAGCGGCCATCTTCCTCAGCAAAATAAACGTCCGCCGGTTGAGTTGGGGCTTCCGGCCTGAGAGAAGAAGGCACCAGATAGCGATCCACAAACTCCCGCAGGCTCATGTTCGCGTCCAAAACCCGAAACTGGCGGGTCATCACATCTGCAGCTTTCAGGCGGGCCAGCACCTGCTGCAGTTGCGCGTACTGGCTGTAGCGGCGGGCGGTGTTCAAAATAAACAGGCCGATCAACCCCACCCAGAGGCCGTTGAGGCTCCCCCAAAATACCACCAGCAGACCTAGCCCCACCAAACCCCAGCCCACCCCCTGGCCGGCTCGGGCCGCCCACAGCATACCCTTTTGCCGATCCCCTGTCCAACCCCAGATGGCCGCCTTGAGCATTTGCCCCCCATCCAGAGGCAGGCCCGGCAGCAGGTTAAACAGGGCAATCGTCAGGTTGATGGCAGCCAAGCTGGTGAGGGTTGAGGCCAGCATCGACTCCGGCACAGCCCAAGCCCGGGCCACGCTGAAGAAAACAAACAGACCCAAGCTGAGGAGAGGGCCTGCCACCGCCACGCAAAAAGCCCCAAGGGGGCGGGGAACTTCCCGCTCAATCGCCGCCATACCCCCAAAAATAAATAGGGTTATCGAGTTAACCCGTACCCCATAGGCGCGGGCCACCAAGCTGTGGGCCAACTCATGGGCCAGCAGAGAAAGAAACAACCCCATCGCCGTCAACACCCCGTAGGAGAGCACCAGCAGGAGGGCCGCCGGGAACCAGGTGTAGTCGATGAAAAAGGGGATCCCCCACAAGCTACCAATGCGCAGGCGACTGGTCATGACGATACAACTCCTTACACAGCTCTCACTGGGGAGAAGGCCCAGGAAGGTGCCGTTGAAGACGACAAGCAGCCCCTTAACTTGGGATCCCTCTCCTCCACTGTAGCCCTTCTGCCGGGCCTTCCGTTCCCTTGCGGCTCCCCCGGCAGACAGCGGGCCTGCCCTATCCCTAGAGGCTCTTAAAGATCTTCTCAGAGCACAACACTACCTACAACACCGGATCCCTGAAGATTGTGATAACGTGGTTGGGCATTGGGTCGGCGGGGTTGCCAACCGGCGCTCAAGAGTCGGAACTACCGAGCTTTGCAGAAGAGGTGTGGCTATGGTGTGGACTTCGTCCCGCTCAGGCGAACAGAGCAAAGAAGTACAGGGACTTGATCCCGCCCAGACGATGGGAGCCGCGCCTCCAGGCGAGTTTCCGGCCACAGCCCCGGCGGCCAGCCCGGTGTTCTACCGCACCTACAGCCGTCGCCGCCCGGATGGCAACCGCGAGACTTGGGGCGAAGTTTGCGAGCGCACCTTGGCCGACATCGCCCGGCTGGGGCGCTTCACCCCTCAGGAGCGGGAGCTGGTAGAGCGCATGCAGCAGCAGTTGAAGGCGTTGATCTCCGGTCGAGCCTTGTGGGTGATGGGCACCGACTGGATCCAGAAGCCGGAAAACTTCTCCGGTGCCTACAACTGCACCAGTTTGGCGGTGGTGGACTGGCGGGCCTTTGGCCTGATGATGGATCTGGCCATGATGGGCTGCGGCACGGGAGCGGTGCTGGAACCCCAGTTCATCCGCCAGTTGCCCCCCATTGTCAACCGCCTGCGGGTTCACGTGAAGGGATCCATCGGCACCACCCCTCCCGAAGAGCGGCAGGAGCGCACCCGCATCCAACGGCAGGGATCCCAGGTGCACATCCAGGTGGGAGACAGTCGCCGCGGCTGGGTGGAGTCCTACCAAGCGCTGCTGGAGCTGGCGTCGGATCCCAGCTTTGGGGGCCAGGTGGAAGTGACAGTGGACTTGAGCGATGTCCGCCCGGCTGGGGAGCGGCTGAAAGGGTTTGGGGGCGTGGCCAACCCCATTAAGCTGCCCGGCTTGTACGAGCGCTGTGCCGCCATTCTCAACAGGGCAGTAGGGCGGCAGTTGAACTCCGTGGAATGCTGCCTGCTCATTGACGAGGCGGCGGTGGTGGTGGTGGCGGGAAACATTCGTCGTAGCGCTGGCATTCGTCAGTTTGCTGCCGACGACCAGTTGGGAGCCACCGCCAAAGACAACCTCTGGCAGCAGGACGAAAACGGCAACTGGAGAATTGATCCCGAGCGAGATGCCCTGCGCATGGCCAACCACACGCGGGTGTTTCACCGCAAGCCGACGCGGGAAGAATGTATTGAGGCCGTGCGCAAGCAGTTTTACTCAGGCGAGGGGGCCATCCAGTGGGCCGGGGAAGCCGTAGCACGGGCCAATTGCGACCTTATCCCACCCGACCTAAAACCCGACTTTCTCAAAGCCTATGAGGCAGGAACGGCCCGAGAATGGCTAAAGGGACGGGATCCCTCCCTAGGGGAAGAGGAACTTCAGGATCGCCTGTGGCGCTATGGGCTGAACCCCTGCGTGACAGCCGATACCTGGGTGCACACGGGCGATGGGCCGCGCCAGGTGAGAGACCTGATTGGGAAGCAGCACAGCACCTATGTCAATGGAGAACTATTCAGTACCACACCGGAGGGGTTCTTCTACTCCGGTACCAAGCCTGTGCTGAAGCTTTTGACCAAGGAAGGGTTCTCTCTGCGGCTGACAGGCAACCATCGGGTTCTCAAAGTCACCGCTCAAACCCAAAAGGCACAATACACCGAGTGGGTACCGGCAGAAAGCCTACAACCGGGCGACCGCATCCTGCTGCACAACCATCGCGATCTCACCCCGTGGGATGGGGCGGGTACCTGGGAAGAAGGCTGGCTTTTGGGGAATTTGCTGGGTGACGGTAGCCTTACGGCAACCCCGTGGAACGACACGGCTTTATTACGCTATTGGCAAGATACCCAAGCCGAAATGAGCCAGTATGCGATTCAGCTTTTGCAAACGGCAGTGGGTTACGAGCCCCGCCAGCCAGAGGCATATCACTATGCGCAGCTTGGGTTGCGGGTTATCGGCTCCAGGGGGTTGGCAAAACTGGCGGCCCAGTTCGGCATGAGGCCCGGACAAAAGCAGATGACAGAGGCGCTCGAAGCCACCAGCTTCCAGTTTCATCGAGGCTTCTTGTGCGGGCTCTTTGATGCGGATGGCAGCGTGCAAGGTAATCAGGAGAAAGGGGTTAGCGTGCGGCTCTCTCAAAGCCATCTGGGTACCCTCAAAGCGGTTCAGCGCATGCTGGCGCGGCTGGGCATCATTGCAGTTTTGTATGAGAATCGCCGTCCTGCTGGATATCGCCTGCTGCCGAACAGTGCTCGCCAACCTGCACCATACGCTTGCAAAGCCCAGCACGAATTGGTTATTGCCAACGACAACTTGCATCTGTTCCAGGAATGGGTCGGCTTTCGGGAACCGCACAAAGCCCAAAAGCTAGAGGCACTGCTGAATGGCTACAAGCGCCAGCTCAACCGAGAGCGGTTTGCTGTGACGGTTGCTGCCCTTGAGGCAGACGGGGTAGAGCCGGTGTATGACTGTACTGTCCCCGGCCCAGCGTGCTTTGATGCCAATGGGTTTGTTGTCCACAACTGTGGCGAGATTATTGGCCACACATTCCATTGCAACTTGGCCGAGATCCACCTCAACCGTTTGGATCCCCACAACCGGCAGGAGCAGGAAGACGCCTTTACAGCGGGAGCTCTCACGGTGGCAGCCCTACTCCACCACCACTTTGTGGAACCTCGCTTCCAGCGCTCGCGGGAATGGGATCCCATCGTCGGCGTCTCGTTCACAGGCCTGTTCGACTTTTGCGTCAAAGCCTTTGGGGTTGAATGGCTGCGCTGGTGGCAGGAAGGGAGACCCGATACCCCCATCGGGAAGGAATTCAAGCAGCAGGAGCGGGAATACCTCAGCCGCTGGAAGGAGATCGTCCACCGCGTGGTCTGGGACTACTGCGACCGCCACAGCCTGCGCCGCCCCAACCGCTGCACCACGGTTCAGCCCGCCGGCACCAAGTCGCTGCTCACCAACGCCTCTCCCGGCTGGCACCCGCCCAAAGCCCAACGCTACATCCGCCGCATCACCTTTGCCAAAAATGACCCGGTGGCGCTGGCCTGTCTGGACTATGGCTACTCGGTGGTACCTGCTCAGGCGGACAAAGATGAAAACGGGAACTTGCTCAACGACCCCTTTGATCCCCGCTGTACCGAATGGCTGGTGGAACTGCCTGTGGAAGTAGAATGGGCCAACCTGCCCGGTGCTGGCCAGATCGAGATCGAGCAATTCTCGGCCCTGGCCCAGTTTGACTTCTATATGCAGGTTCAGAAGTACTACACCACCCACAACACCTCCGCCACCATCGAGCTGCGGGAGGACGAGGTGGAAGCTCTGGGATCCCGTATCTACGAAGCCATCCGCGACGACGAGGGCTACATCAGCGCAGCGCTGCTGGCCCGCTTCGATGCCCCCTTCCCCCGCCTGCCTTTTGAGAAAATCGACAAGCCCACCTACGAACGACTGGTGGCCGAGGTCAAAAAGAGACGGCGGACAGATAACTTCTTCGCGGCCCTGGCCCGCTACGACCGCAACTTTACCTTGGCAGCAGAGGGACCGGCAGGGTGTGACGCTCTGGGGTGTCTGTTGCCAGATTCGGCGCCTCAGAGCTAGTTCCCCAAAAGGGTTCCCCCTGCTGCCGACCAACCCCATCGGATGCAAAGGCGCGACCGAGCTCCCTCCTGTGATACCTTTGTAGGGACTCCTCACAACCCCAGGGATCCCTTCTGCCCTTGGAATCGGCCCCATGCAAGACGAAAAAGACACGCTTCGCCAACAGCTTCTCACCCTGCAAAGCGAGGCCCTCGCCCAAGTGGAACAAGCTGACGGTCTGGAGGCTCTGGAACAGATCCGCATCGACTACCTGGGCAAGAAAGGTAAGCTCTCCAAAATCTTGGGGGGAATGGGGAAGCTGCCCCCAGAAGAACGGCCTGCCATTGGCGCTTTGGCCAACACCTTTAAAGAGGCCCTCCAATCCAGTCTGGAGCAGCGCAAACAGGCCCTTGGTGAAGCTCAACTGCTGGCCCGCCTAGAAGCAGAGCGCCTGGATGTCACTATGCCCGGGCCCCGTCGGCCTCTGGGGCGGATCCATCCGCTGCAGGCCACCATCGACCGCATGCTCGATATCTTTGTGGGAATGGGCTACACCGTGGTGCATGGGCCGGAGATCGAGACGGAGTACTACAACTTCGAGGCCCTCAACACCCCTGCCGACCATCCGGCGCGGGATATGCAGGATACCCTCTACCTGGCCAATGGCTATCTGATGCGTACCCAAACCTCCTCGGTGCAGGTGCGCTACATGGAGCAACACCAGCCGCCGCTGCGCATTGTGCATGCCGGTCGGGTGATGCGCCGCGATACCGTGGATGCCACCCACTCCGCTGTGTTTCACCAGATGGAAATTTTGGCGGTGGGCGAGAACCTCACCTTTTCCGACCTGAAGGGCACCCTCAACACGTTCATCACCCGCCTATTGGGCAAGCGAGAAACCCGCTTTCGGCCCAGCTATTTTCCCTTTACCGAGCCTTCTGCTGAGATGGACGTGCGCTTTGGCTCGAAATGGCTGGAAATCTTCGGCTGCGGCATGGTGGATCCCAATGTATTTCAAGCGGTGGGCTACGACCCGGAGCGCTACACCGGATTTGCGGCAGGGATCGGCATTGAGCGGATGGCCATGCTCCTCCACGGCATTCAGGATATCCGCCTGTTTTATACCAGCGACCTGCGCTTTCTGTCTCAGTTTTAGGTGGCTATTGGGGGACGAAACCCTCACCCTCAGCCGTGCCAGACCTTCGAAAAAACCTCTGTCAGGAAAAGGTTTGCTTGTAGATCAACTGCAATTGTTCTAGCTCATCTTGGCGGGCAGCACGGCGCAGCAGGCGCATTTGCTCTTCGATGAGCTGGCGAGCCTCATTACGGCTAATCGGATCGAAGACCAACTCCTCCATGGCAGCAGGATCCCCGCTGTTATCCGGCGGCCTGAAGTAAACCCGAAAAAAGAGCCTTTGGGCGTAGAGAGTGGTGAAGAGAGCCTGATTTTCGTCGACCTGACACAGGCTGTAGAGCAGACCAAATGTGGGGTGATTCAGATACAACTCATTCATGCCCAATAGCGTATCACTCTTGGGGGAGAGGAGAGACTTTTCTTCCCGGTCGGTGCCAGAGAAAGTTCCGGAAATGATGGGGCTACGGCTCTTGAGACCGAGGGTTTGAATCACAAGTTCCGCCCGGCTCGATTTTGGCTGTTGCGACTGGATTCAACATTAGCAAACTAACAAGATTTTGGGTCAGGCTGTTACCGCCGCTGCTGTTCCCGCACCTTCCTCTTCGTGTCATTCAATTCGTTTTCCACCTCTAGCTGACGAAATTGCTCTTCCAATTCATCCCAAGCCTCGAAAGGTTTTCCCCAAGGGCTGAAATTCCGGTCCGGGTTGTCGATGCCTTTGGCTTGCGCGGCTCTTACCTCCTGCAGCTTAGCCTTCACTTCTTGGCGGCGCTGGCGAATCTGCGGCAGCAGGGCTTCCATTTGTTGGATTTTCTCCTTTTGGGCTTTCATTTGACCCCATAGCTGGCTGCCCCTCTCCAACAGCTCAGCCTCCCGGCGTCGCGCTCCTTCGGCCAGATCGGGACGATTGGCCCGCTGCGCCTTCTCAATGCGAAAGTGCCAGGTTTTAATCTCCTCGGCTAAGTTGAGAATGCTTTTTTGGAGAGCTTCCTCTTGGGCGCGGCTTTCCTGCAACAGCCGCAGGGTATCCGATTCCTGCTGGCGCAACTGCTCATCGAGGGCTTGCAGCTCGATCTCGGGGTGGGCCCTGAGAAATTCCTCCAGGCGGGTTTCCAAAAACCGGATGATATCTTCGATCAGTTTCATGGACGGATCCTCTTCCCAAGCCCTCAGTTGCGTTTAGAGTAGCCCAAGCTGGGCCATCCTAGATAGGGTTATCCCATGCCCGTTTAAGACATTCCCTTCGACCTTCACCCAAAGTGAGGCCAGGGATCCATCCGGCACGCCAGTTCACCGCAACTGGGAACTCTCCTGAACCCAACTGCCCCCAGGCGGATCCCTGTCTTCCTCAATCCAGCAAACGGCCATCCCCAACCCGGATAATGCGCTGGGCGGCCTGGGCTACTTCAAGGTCATGGGTGACCACGACCAGGGTGATGCCCTGCCGGTGGAGCTCCGCAAAAAGGTTCAGCACTTCCTGGCCGGTATGGCTATCCAGAGCCCCAGTCGGCTCATCAGCCAGCAACAGTTGGGGTCGGTTGACAATGGCACGAGCAATCGCCACCCGCTGCTGCTGGCCGCCGGAGAGTTGGGCCGGACGCTGCTGCAGTTTGCTCCCCAAGCCCACTTGTTCTAGGGCTTGCTTGGCCCGCCGGCGTTGCTCCGGCTCCGGGATCCCAGCATAGGCCAAGGGCAGCATGACGTTCTCCAGCGCTGTCAGGACGGGCAGGAGATGGAACTGCTGGAAGACAAAGCCGATTTTTTGGTTGCGAATGTGGGCCAAATCGCGATCGGTCAGGGTGGAAACTTCCACCCCATCCAGCCAGTAGCGCCCTGAGCTGGGCCGATCCAAGCAGCCGATGAGGTTCATCAGGGTGGATTTGCCGGATCCAGAGGGCCCCATAATGGCGCAATACTCTCCCGGCTGGATCGCCAAGTCGATATCGTAGAGGGCCTGAAAACTGCCCTCCGGCAGTGGATAGACTTTGTTCACCCCAACCATCTGCACTACGGGCGGGCTGGCCGCAGCCAAGGCCTCGGCTGGGCGCTCCAGGGATCCGACCGGCCCACGGCGATGATTTGCCCAGGAATCTTGCTCAAGCATGGTTGGCACCGCGACTTGCCCCATTCTAGCCTTTGGGCTTCCCTGGCTTGACGGCTAACCGGAAGAGCGGATCTCCTGCGGCTGATGGTAGGGGCAGCTCCCCTGGGGATCCACCCTGAGGCGGTAGAGGGGAGAGCGTTCCTGATCGCAGCGAAAGGCTTGGGCTTGGGAAGTCAAGATCTGGCGGGCAAAGCGACAATTTTGGCACTTTTTGCCACCGTGATGACTGGATACAGAAGGCTGTTTTGGACGCGGCACGATCCCTGCTGGAGAAGGGGCAGCCTCTGCCGGGCGGATCAGCTCCCGTGGAGAAAGGCCGCGCAGCACCAGTTCGGATCCCTGCCAGCGGGCTTCCACCAGGCCGGTATCGGCCCAGGCCAGCCAACGGGGATCCTGGGTAATCTGGGGGGGCAGACGCACCTGTACCCCCGCCAAAGTCCGCGGCGACCCCTGCTCCTGCCAAACTTCTTCCACCTCCCCCTCGTAGCGCACAGCGGGATCCGTGACCTCGGCAGGAGAATCCGGGAGCTTGACCGGGGTTTGCAGGCGGCCGTCGGGTAGCTCCAGCCAATGTCCGGGCTGGGGGCAGTGGACATGGTAGCGATTGCACAGCTCCGGCAGATCCGCCAGATCTTGAGCCTGCTGGGGGCTAGTGTTTGCCAAGACTACATGTTCGGGGCGAAAGGTGTGGACGATCTGGGTGAGATGCCCGACATCGTTGTGGCTGTGCCAGGTTATCCATTCAACGGCAATGCGGGAGCGCAGCGGCGCCGGCCAACGCTCAAACGGGGTAGCCAGTTCCACCTCTGGCAGCCGCACCAGCAGACAGGAGCGCTGCGGTTGGGCCAGCAATCTCGACCAGATGGGATCCCAAGCCTCAGGCCCGGCATCGGCGTCGCACAGCAGCAAGCCTTGGGGCAGAGGATCCGCTTCGGTAAGGGGCTGAACCCGCGGCTGCAGGCGGTCTTCCCAGAACAAGGGCTGGTAGGTGGCGAAATTGCGCACCGGCTCCGGCAGGTAGGTGAGCAAGCGCTCGTAGAGATTGCAGCCTGCCGCCAGCCCCGGCGCCACCCATATCTTGAGCTCTTGGGGGGCTTGGGTAAAGCGGTGGTGGGCTTTGAGGAGAAAGATCAGCTCCTGCCCCAACCCCAACACTGGCAGGGGGAACAGCACCGTTTGCCCCGCTTCCAAGGCGCTGAGCAACCGCTCCACCAGGCGATTTTCCAGATGACGACGGGGTGGATGGCGGGTGGATCCCAGCGAAGCCTCGATGAGCAACACGTCCGGCTGCCAGTGGCGCAAAGCAATGAGATCCAAGCCGGGGGCAAAGCGAGTTGAGGCCAGGGAACAGTCGCCCGTGTACACGCAGGCTTGGGCCGGAGTGGTTTGGGTATTTTGCAGCAGGGTTGCCGCCGCTCCCGGCAGATGCCCAGCCGCAAAGAAAGTGAGCATCAGATGGGGCAAAATCTCTCGCGCCCGGCCCAAAGGCAGCGCCCGAAAGGGGGGAAAGCGAATGTCCCGGTCGTAGCCTGGCCAAACGCCACACTCCCACAGACCAGCGGCCAAATGAGCAGTCACCGGCGTGGCGTAGAGAGGTACCTGAGGGTAACGACGATGAAAAGCAGGTAGCCCTTGCACATGGTCAAAGTGAGCATGGCTGCAGATTACCGCATCCGGGATCCCTGGCAGAGCCTTAAAGAGGGCAGGAGCGGGCAGCCCGCAATCGAGAAGCAAACGGTGGGATCCCATCTCCAGCCAATAGGCACAGCCCTGCTGCCAGGGATCCGTACCCAGGGGGAGCAGTCGAAGGGGGGGTCTCTCTGACTCCACAGGTGTGTCGTTCTGAACCTAGAAGACCGCGTTCAATCCTGCAAACAGGAGGGGCGACTTGGCCAGGGATCCCCCCTCTCCACCGGTACACCTCCCCGGAGAGTTGGAGACAACCTGTGCCGATCCACTTATCCTACACTTCTCACAGCATAGCGTTTGCCCACCATCTGCCGCGGCAGCCTGCCATTTCATCCATGCAGCAGCTGAATGGATGTGGGGATTTGGTTTTGCGATGAACTTGTCTTGGCTTGGCAGCCTATGGGTCGGCGCTCTCTTCTGTCGCCGCAGCGGCGCTGCTGCTGGGAAAAGCAAAGCCGGCAAAATCGTGATCGTCGGGGCGCACCGTCAGGATCATCAGGTTGTAGAAGGCCCAGACCAAGCCAAACAGCAGCTCAGGCCAAGAGGGATCCCAACTGCCGGCAGAACGCAGGGATCCCACCCCCATAGCCAGAAAAGTCAGCACAATAGCCAGAGCCTGAGGCCCCAAGGAGAGCTGGGAAGGCTGCTCGGGATAGGGGGGCACTCCCCGCAGACTTTGCACCAGCGCCTGGATGGACTGGAAAAACTGGCTGCCCGTCTGCCGTTCCGACTGCCAAGCTGCCCCCCACAAATGCGGGGGAAAGGCCAAGAGCCAACTGATGCGCCCTAGGAGAGCATAAGGCAAAAACCACGCGAAGAAGACCCGGTCAAAGGCCGGCACCGGCATCCACCCCGTGCAGAGAAAGACCATCGGCACCGCCAAGTAGACCAGCTCCGCCATCCCACCGGCAGCCCAGAGGGCCAGCCACAGGTATTGAAAGCGCTGCTGCTGCGTGGTCGGCTTGCCCCAGAAGGGATTTTCCCTCAAGGCCGAAAACAAAGCCAGCAAAGCAACGCGGCGGTTGCGCAAGGGCAACAAAACACCCGTAACCTGGGTTTGGCGAACCAATTGAGACTGCCAGCCGCGGCAGTGCATCTGACACCCCAACTGCACAGGGCGGCAAATGTCGATCTGCGGGATCCCCTCCAAGGCTGCCCGCCGGATGAGACAGCCAGAACCCAACAGGGGTGCCGCCTGATACCCTTCGGATCCCACCGCCAAGAGCTGCTGCAGTGGGTGAACGGCTCTGGGCTGGCCTAGGGTGCGCAGCATTGCCTGCACAAAGCCAGTTCGGTTGACAATTGGAGCCCGCTCCGGCGAGTCGTAAAAGCGGGGCAAGGTCTGCCACAGGAAGTCCCGCTCGAGAAAATGGCCCGGCTGTACTAGGAGGAGATACTCCCCTTGGATGTGAGGGGATCCCATTGCATAAGCCAGGGGGTCGGCTGTGGGGCTAGGGCAGGCCCAGTATTCGCAGGGAATGGCCCGGGCCGCCTTGGCCATCTCCTCATCCTCTACCCGATCCACAATGTGGACAAACAACCGCTCCCAAGGGTAGTCGAGGTGCAGAGCCGAAAGCACTGTTTGCCGGGTTGCCTCCAGAGAATCCCACTGGCGCAGCACCAGTACATCCACCCGCGGCAA
The DNA here is from genome assembly GCF_047461635.1 of Synechococcus sp. W55.2. Taxonomy (NCBI): domain Bacteria; kingdom Bacillati; phylum Cyanobacteriota; class Cyanophyceae; order Synechococcales; family Synechococcaceae; genus Synechococcus; species Synechococcus sp. W55.2. The sequence goes on from NZ_JANSHM010000007.1 coordinate 31,520, forward strand.
TTGGAAAAACGACCGCCGCAGGACCTCTGGGGATGGGATCGTCTCTCTCGGCACTTGGGGATAGCGGCTGAGGGTAAAGCCCACCGCCGCCAGCCAAACATACAGCTCTGCCCCCCAAAACAAAAGGGATCCCAAATCCATCAACCCGGCTGTCAGTCGCCAGTAGAGGTACATCACCCCGGCAATGAGGTGAAGCAACCCTGCCCAGCGAAACAGATACACTCGCATCAACTTCCTGCCTTCCGTGCTTTTGCCATTTTCGCCCCTAAGTGGTCAGGGATCCCTAGCTCCTCTTCTCTTCCGGCTGGCCCCAATCCTCAAGAACGAAAAAAGTTCAGGAATCAGCAACAGCAAAACCCTGTCTGCTCTGGAGCAGACAGTTTTCAGCCCGGCAAGCAGCTTGGTCGACAGAAGCGAGAATCTTCTCTTGCGGAAGAAACTCTCCCAGGCAGTTTCAAAGCTGGGCCTTTCCCTACTGGGCAGCCACCTCAGCTGGGTAGACACTCACCTTTTGCCGCCACTTGCCATAGCGCTCAAAAGTCACAATGCCGGTGACCACAGAATACAAGGTGTCGTCGCCGCCGATGCGCACGTTCACCCCTGGGTGAAACTTGGTGCCCCGCTGCCTGACCAGAATGTGGCCGGGATGCACCAGCTCGCCCCCATAGCGCTTCACCCCCAGCCGCTTGGCATTGGAATCTCGACCGTTGCGAGTGCTGCCCGTTCCCTTCTTATGAGCCATAACGCCTCCTATGCAACTGCGTGATCAACAGAAACGAGATAAAAAAATCGGGATTCAGGACACCTGAGTTCAGAGTTTATTCCTCATCCGCAGGGATCCCTGTCGCCGCTGCCGAAGGGGCTGCCTCTGGGTTAGACTCTGGAGCCGCTTCCGTACGGGATGGTGCCGTGGCTAGGGGCACCCCATTGAGTTCAATAGACTCGATCAGCAGACGGGTCAGCGGTTGCCGATGACCCCTCTTTTTGCGGGTCTTTTTCTTTGGCCTCATCTTGTAGATGATGATTTTATCGCCGCGCCGATGCTGTAAAACCCGTGCCCTGACGACCGCCTCCGAAACGTAGGGATGCCCCAACGTGATTTGTCCCTCGTGGTTGATCAACAGCACACGAGACAAATCGAAGGGGCTGTTCTCCTCCACTTCCGCTAGGCGATCGACCTCGTAAAAACGCCCCGGCTCCACCCAAAGCTGCTTACCGCCGGTTTCCACAATTGCGTAAGTCATCTTTCTCCCTGCCGTACAGGTGCCCTGCGGGGGTCTTGAAACCTGATCCGAGCATTGACAGCGATCTTGGATCGTAGCCGAAAAAGCCGCCGTCCGTCAGCTGGGTTTGGTCGAGGACTGGCTTGCAACAGTTCCGGTCGAGCAGTGGGACGGACTCCCCAAGCACCTCATGCTGTTGCCCCCCAGCCCCTTTCCCAGAGGAAGAGGGGAGTTGGGAAGCAGTTGGGAAGCAAATGTGCAGCATCTGAGGCGACCGCAGGCCAGAGGTTGCAGAGTCATTCTTTGCTATTCGGTCAGCTTCTCCCAAGCAGCCTGAAGGGCAGCCTGCATGCGCTGAGCGGCGCGGCTGAGGAGATGTTGCCAGGTTTCCCACTTGTGTTGCAGAAACTCTGCCGCCTCGTCCAGTAGGGAGAGATCGAACTTGCCCCCTTTGGCCAGCTCGTCCCGCACCTGCTTCACCTTAACGCGCACCACCTCCGGCGGATCCTGTGGGCCAACCAACGCCTTGAGGCGATCCCCCATGCGCTGGATAAGCTGTTTCACCTGCCGAGATTTTTCGCTCCAAAAGTTCTTTAAGCCTTCCGCTTCCGATTTCAGCCGTTGCGGAGCATTCTCCTTGACCACCACCGCGTCCACATCAATGGCTTCCACGTCCTCAGGCAGGAGAACGGCGCGCCCCCCCCAAGGCTCGGCAATGCTGCCACCCAGAATATAAGCGGCAATCGCTCCAGTCTCCCAGTCAAAGAGAAAATCCTCAATCCAGCCGACCTCTCGATTCCCAATGCGCACTGTGCGGCGGTAAAGAGAGCTGATGGGGGTTAGGGGGGTAGCAAAAACGGTAGAGTAGGTCAGCAGCGCGTCTGGCCCGATGAGAGAAATCTGCTCCAGGGGGGTGTACCCCTGCTGGCTGGTGAAGTAGCATACCCGCCCTGTTGGGTCAACCCAGATTTCTTCTACGGTACCCAATGCGGTAGCAGTGCTGCCATCGAGGGCCAGCAGGCCCACCACTTGGCTACGTCGGATGATCTGTTCCATAGGGTTCATCGAAGTTTATCTCCTTGATGGGTTAGCTGGGCAGCCTCAAAATCCGCGGTAGTGGCGCAGTTGCCCCCTGAGCCGGGCAATTTCCTGAGCCATGTCCAAGACCATCGCTGCCCCCGTCCAGTTAAGCCCCAAGTCTCGGTGTAGGCGGCTCATTTGCAACAACCGCCTGAGCTGTTGGGGGGTCAGGTAGCTGCTCTCGGCCTCCACTAAGCCTTGGGCCAGCAGCCATTCCAGCAGGTGGGGAGGGATCCCCAGCAGTTCCGTGGCCTGCTCGAAGGTATAGAGCCGTTCTTCTACCCGCACAATGGCCAAACTCATAGACTCACCTCCTGCAAGTGGGCGCGGGGATCCCAGCTACGGCTTTGGCGCAGCTTTTCGTAGAGATCCCGCTCGGTCTGGGAAAGGGATTTGGGCGCCACCACCTTCAGCCGCACCAGCAGGTCGCTCCGCTGGCCTTGGGGATCCCGCCAGCCTTGGCCCCGCAGCCGCAGGGTTTGGCCGCTGTCTACCCCGGCAGGGATCCTCAGTTGCACGCGACCCGTAGGGGTGGGAACTTCCGCCGTCCCTCCCAAAGCCGCCTCGTCAGGAGTAATGGGCAGCTCGCAGAGCAGGTTGTCTCCGTCAAAGCGGAAGAAGGGATGGGGGGGCAGCTCCAAAGTGAGGTAGAGATCCCCTCTTGGCCCGCCAAAGGGGCTGACCTGGCCTTTGCCCTTGACGCGGATGCGACTGCCCGGCTTAGCGCCGGGGGGAATGCGGATAGTTAGCGTTTCTCCATCTAGGTTCAGCCGTTTCTGGGTGCCGTGGAAAGCTTCTGCCCAGCTGAGACCCAGGGTGCCCTCCACATCCTGCCCCGGCAAATCCACCGAAACAAACGGCCCAAAGCCGCCGGCGAAGCCCTGGAACCCGCTGCGGCGGGAGCCCATACGGCCCAGCAGCTCGTTGATAAACTCCTCGAAGCTGGCGTATTGGGCGAAGCCCTCCATGCCCGGCATTCCAGCAGCAGAGCCGGCACCCACCCGCTGCCAGTACTGCCCAAACTGGTCGTAGCGCCGCCGCTTCTCTGGATCAGAGAGCACCTCGTAGGCTTCGTTGATCTCCTTAAAGCGTTCCTCTGCCGCCTTGTTGCCGGGGTTCACGTCGGGGTGATACTGGCGGGCCAGCTTGCGATAGACGCGCTTGATTTCCTCGGCAGAGGCATCTCTGCTGACGCCCAGGATCTTGTAGTAATCCTTGAAGTCACTCGCAGCCATAGGCTCACCCCTGCAAGGTTAGGGTTTTTCGAGCTATTTCCAGAATACAAAGTTGCAGTTGGCGAATTAGAGCAGATCCAAAAGAGGTAGAGGCAGAAGGGCGAGATGGCGCTTTACTGTGCTCTCACTACTTCGGAAACTTTGGAAACGCACTTTTTGGGAGCTTGGGCAAAAGTGCTCATACACAATGCTCCTGCTGAGTTTCACACTGCCAAGGCAGGTTTTTTTAACCTTTTCCCCATTACTACTCCCATCCATTGTCTCCCCTCATCAACAAAGGATCCAGTCGAAGAATCGCGAACCCCCTGGAGAAATCTCCGTACTGAGGATGCCAACTCTACCCTTACCCCTGGCCTCCTTCCAGGAGAGGGGAGTTGGGATTCAACGCACGCTACTTGCTGCCGGAATGACTGGGGAGTTTGGAGGAGCTACAGCAAGCGGATCCCGGCCATCAAGCCCTGGCAGACCCCCGTCAGGAAATCTGGATCTAGGGTTTCCAAGGTATCGCTCAGCTTGTGGTAGTGAGGGTTGCGCAAGAAAGCGGTGTCGGTAACCATAACGGCAGGGTAACCCGCATCCCAAAAGGGGGAGTGATCGCTCAGGCGAGTGGCAGGTAGGATCAAGCCTCGCTGCCCGGCTAACAACCAACAGCAAGGGATCCCCACTTTTTGAAAATCACGCTGCAGCTTGAGCAGATCCCCCCAGGTGGGCCAGTTGCCAATAAGGCCAATGTAATCTCCCCGGTTGGGGTAGAGCTTCTCAAGGCCAGCGGGGTAGCGTTGGGATCCGGGGGTGGGATCCCGGTAGCCCAGCATCTCCAACGACAGCATCAGCCGCAGGGGCTGGCGCTGCTGTTTAAGAAAGCGGGCGTAGGCTGTGCTGCCCACCATTCCCCGCTCCTCCAGGTCAAAGGCCACCAGCCACAGAGGAGAAGGGGCAGGGTCAGCAGCAAAATGGCGGGCCAATTCCAGCAGTACCGCCACGCCGCTGGCGTTGTCGTCGGCTCCAGGGGTGGCCGGAGCAGCGTCAAAGTGGGCCCCAATGAGAATGGGCGGGCGACCAGAACGGGATCCCGGCAATTTCAAGATCCAGTTGCGGTGCAGGCGGCCACCGGCCTCAAAGGGGAAGGACTCCAGGGATCCCCACTTAGAAAGCTGCTCTTGGATGTAGCGCTCCACTTGGCTATGGCCCAGGGGCGACCAGTCGGGATCCCGCGGCTGGGCCACTTGCTGCAGATGAGCCTCTAGGCGCTGCCGCAGGTCTTGGAGATCTGACGCCATCATGAGCTTCCCACTCCAGACCGGGCAACTTGAGCATGGATCTGTCGGGCCAACTCCAGGGTGAAGTAGCGGTGGGATCCCACCGTTCCCGCCAACACCCGAAAGGGATTCTCAGGATCCCCTAGGTGATCCAACACCAAAGCTGCCCCGGAAAAATCCTGATCCCGAGTATAGTCGTTTACTGTCACCACAGTGGGAATACCGGCCTGCTGGGCCGAGCGCAGCCCATTCTCCGAGTCTTCAAAGGCCAGGCAGGCCTGGGGGGGCAGCCCCATCTGTTCCAGGGTGTAGAAGTAGATGTCGGGGGCGGGCTTTTTGGCGGGGACAATATCGCCGGCAGCGATCACTTCAAACCAGCTTAGGCTCTCCGGCAGTGTGTGCTCCAAAAGGGCTGTTACATTTTCCGGCGTGGTGGTGGTGGCAATGGCCAAGCGGATCCCAGCAGCTCTGGCCTCCTGCAGGAGGCGCTTCACCCCTGGGCGGAGTGGGATCCCCCCTTGGGCCAATAGGGCAGTGTAGTGGCGGGTTTTGGCCTGGTGCAGCCGGGCAATGAGGGCATTTAAATCTTCACCAGGGGGTAGCGGCGGCTGGCAGGTTGCAACGAAATGGCGAATGCGCTCTTTGCCCCCCGTAATGGCCAGGAGTTGGCCGTAGAGCTCCACCGACCAGTGCCAGTCCAGCCCTGCCTCGGCAAAGGCAGCGTTAAAGGCCACGCGATGACCATCCCGCTCCGTGTCCGCCAGCGTGCCGTCCACATCGAAGATCAAAGCTTGGAGTGTCATGTGTACCCCCACCCGCCTACAAGCGACTCTATGCTACTGCATGGCTTGGGTGCCCCTAGCCAGGTTTCTGGGAAGGCCAACAAGGTGAGAAAATGAGGCACTGGTTATCCAATCTCGCCATGAGCTTCGATTTTGACTTGATCATCATCGGTGCCGGCGTCGGCGGCCACGGCGCTGCTTTACATGCGGTCGAATCTGGCCTGAAGACCGCCATCGTTGAAGGTGCAGAAATGGGCGGCACCTGCATCAACCGCGGCTGCATCCCCTCCAAGGCTCTCTTGGCCGCCTCCGGACGCCTGCGGGAACTGCAACACAGCTCTGAGCTGGGCATCCAAGTGGGATCCGTCCAGGCTGACCGGGGAGCGATTGCCGCCCATGCCGCCCAGGTGGTGGAGAAAATCCGCGCCGACATGACCCGCTCCCTGGAGAGGCTGGGGGTAACAATCCTGAGAGGGCGGGGCAAGTTGGTGGCACCCCAGCAGGTGGAAGTCCAGGAAGAGAAGGGATCCTATACCTACACGGCGCAGGATGTTATTCTTGCTACGGGCTCCCGCCCCTTTGTGCCCCCTGGCATCGAGGTGGATGGCCGGACGGTGTTCACCAGCGACGAGGCGGTGCGGCTGGAGTGGATCCCGGAGCGCCTAGCGATTATCGGCAGCGGCTACATTGGCCAGGAGTTTGCCGACATCTACACTGCCTTGGGATCCCAGGTCATCCTCATCGAAGCCCTGGAGACCCTGATGCCGGCCTTTGACCCCGATATTGCCCGCCTGGCCCAGCGGGTGCTGATTAAGCCCAGGCAAATCCAGACCTACGTGGGGATCACGGCCAAGCAGGTGATCCCTGGCCAGCCAGTAACGATTCACCTCTCCAACGGCGAGACGCTGCAGGTGGATGGCTGCTTGGTGGCTGCTGGTCGGATCCCGGTCTCAGAGGGGCTGGGCTTGGCCGAGCTGGGCATCGACACCGGCAAACGGGGGTTCATCCCCGTCGATAGCCGCATGGCCACCGATTTGCCTCACCTCTGGGCCATTGGGGATGTGACAGGCAAAATGATGTTGGCTCACGCGGCGGCAGCTCAGGGGAGAGTGGCCGTGGAAAACATCTGTGGCCGTACTGCCTACATGGACTACCTCAGCATCCCGGCCGCGGTGTTCACCCACCCGGAAATGGGTTTTGTGGGGCTGACCGAACCTCAGGCCAAGGAGGAAGGCTACAGCGTGGGCACGGTGCGCACCTACTTTGGCGGCAACTCCAAGGCCATTGCTTCGGGAGAGACAGAGGGCATGGTCAAGCTGGTCTTTGACAAGAGCACCGGCCTACTGCTGGGATCCCATATCTTCGGGCCCCATGCGGCGGATTTGATTCACGAGGCAGCTCAGGCCATTGCTCGCCGGGCCACGGTGCGAGAACTGGCCGGCTTGGTGCACGTTCACCCCACCTTGGCAGAGACGCTGGAGGAAGCCTACAAGCGGGCAACTCACGCTCTGGCAGGGCCTTAGCCAACAGCTCGGCAGAGGGTCGCCTGCCTCACTCGGTTTTGTGAGGACTCCGTCCCGCCCGCTCTGCCTCCGGCGGGGTTTACAACCAGGCTGTGAAGGGCCAGGTTCTCAGACGGGCAACCCAGCAAGATCTCCCGGCTCAAAGCGTCAAGAAGACCTTAGGATGGGGGGGAACGCGTGGGAGGAAGTGCTTTTGGTGAGCGAAGCCGAGATTACCCAGGCAGTGCAGGCCCAGTACGAGACGTTCCCCTACCCTCCTATTCCTTACGACCGGCCCTTTGAGGGCTTCTCCAGTCTGGGCAGCTACACCTTGGCGCAGTACGCCCGCACCCGCACCTTGCAAGAGCCCACAGGATCCAGGTTTTTGGTGGCCGGGTGTGGCACCGGCTGGGAAGTGCATGGCATTGCCGCCAGCAACCCCGGCTATGGTTCGGTGGTCGGGATCGACATCAGTCGCCCAGCCCTGGAGATGGCCCAGAAGCGAATTAAGCACCACGGCCTACGCAACTGCTCTGTGCAGTACGGGGATCTGCTGGATCCCTCTACTTGGCCCGAAGGCAGCTTCGACATGATCAGCTCCTACGGCGTGATTCACCACACTGCCGATCCCGTCAAGGCTTTGAGGAACTTGGCCTCGCGCCTAGCTGCCGACGGGGTGATGGCTCTGATGCTCTACAACCGTTCCGGCCGTTGGCACCTCTACCGCATTCGCCGCGCTTTGGAGCTGCTGGGCATTACTCCGCCGGCCACTCCGGAAAAAATTGAATTCGTGCGGCAATTGTTAAAGGCAGCTCATCCTACTTCCATGCTGGCCCAGCATGCCAAGGCCCACCAAGAATACTATGGACAAGATGAAAACATTGTCGATAATTTCTTCCATGCCAATGATATTCCTTTCGACATCGGCGAGATTCCCGACTTGCTTGCCCAAGCCGGGCTGGAGTTTATCGATGTAGCCCCCTACTTGGACTATTGGAATGCCAGGCCGTTGATTGCCGCCACCCACCCGGAGTTCCATCGCCGCTACGAGGCCCTTGCTCGCATCGACCAACTGCGGGTCATGGAGTATCTGGAGCCTCTGTATCACACGCAAAATCTCTTTTGGTGCTGCCATCAAGGTCAAAAGATAACAACTTGGGATCCCTTTACAGTCGAATTTTTTAAGAGCTCCCGCTGGCAACTCAACCCCTTGTTCGTCCGCTATGGCAGCGTGCGCTACTGGGATCAAAAAATCCCCTTTTCAGATCTGTTGGGCAAGCTGGATCCGGCCCAGATCCTGACCCAGAAGATGGATATTTTCTGGCCTATCGCCCGGATCCCGGGCAAGATGATAGCCTCTACCCGCTACCAGGTGGTGGAGCTGCTGCTGCCCCTGGCCAATCAAGCCCGTTCTGGCGCTGAGATCCTGGCTGCCCACGAAGAGAGACCCGACCACCTTCTCAACCTCTTCAGACAGTGGGAAGCAGACCGGTTAGTTCTGCGGGTTGTCTAGCTTTTGGTTATTCCGAAATACCCTAGACCCCTTTCCAGCGTAAACTACCCCACGGCTGCAAGATCTGACGGCACCGACACCGTCCTGGCCTTATGGCTGGCGAGGCTTTTTGCGGTAGCGACCTTCTCGCCCGACCGATGGGCTCTCGCCCCCTCACCAGAGGCAGGCCTGCAGTGGGCTCCAGCTTGCATACCAGGGTCAGAGTCTGTTCCAGGCTAAGGTTGTATCATGCATAACCAAGGGCAGTGCTTTTCCCAGGCATGTTCTCGCCGGCGGTGCGGAACACCCATGCTGGGGTATATTGGCCATAGCTTTCTTGGTAGATGGAACTGGCAGATCTGGATCCCAATCAACATCCATGGCAACCCCAACGCCAGAGCTGGTAGGAGGCAAGGATGGCTGACTACAATCGCGGCATTATGAAGTTCAAGGGGGCGGATAGCCCAATTGTCGTTTTGATCTCGGCAGGGATTGTGGCCGGTGTGGTTTCGGCCCTGATCTGGTGGGCTTTGCACTTTGCTTACGCGGCTTGAGTCTCAGCCTCTTCCAGAAGCTAAGGGCAGCTTTTCCTGCACTGCAAGCCTCCCGGACAAGGTAGGGAATTGGGACGAGGCTTCTTTGCAACGCTTGCGGCAGTCTCTTCAACGTTGGTACCGTGACCACGGAAGGGATCTGCCCTGGCGCCGCACCCGGGATCCTTACGCCATTTGGGTTTCGGAAGTGATGTTACAGCAAACCCAGGTGGCAACAGTTATCCCCTACTTTCAGCGCTGGATGCAAACCCTGCCCGGGATCCCAGCATTGGCGGCAGCCCCCCAGCAGCAGGTGCTGAAACTGTGGGAGGGCCTAGGCTACTACCGGCGGGCCCTGAACTTGCACAAAGCCGCCCAAATCCTGGTGCGGGAACGGAACGGCGAGTTCCCCAGGGATTTGGAGCAGGTGCTGGCTCTGCCGGGGATCGGGCGCACCACAGCCGGCGGCATTCTCAGCGCTGCCTTCGATCAGCCTTTGCCCATTTTGGATGGCAACGTTAAGCGGGTGTTGGCTCGCTTGGTGGCTTTGCAGCAGCCTCCGTCCCAGTGTCTGCCCCTGTTGTGGCAGCTTTCCCAGCAATTGTTGGATCCCGTGCAGCCGCGGGCTTTTAACCAAGCCCTGATGGATTTGGGAGCTACCGTCTGTCGTCCCAAAAAGCCTCACTGTGGCCAGTGCCCTTGGCAAGCGGATTGCAGCGCCTACAATCGAGGTCAACACCAACAATTGCCTATGTCTGCACCCCGTGCCTCCCGTCCTCATAAGCAAATCGCGGTTGCCATTGTTCTGCGGGGAAAAGAAATCCTTATCGATCGACGACTGGAAAGCTCAATGCTCAGCGGGCTGTGGGAGTTTCCCGGAGGCAAAATCGAGCCGGGAGAAACGGCTGCTGAGTGTGTAGTACGGGAGGTAAAAGAAGAAATCGGCATCGATATCGAGGTGGTCGCGCCGCTAGCCACCGTCGAACATGCCTATACCCATTTCACCGTTACTCTTATCGCTTTTATCTGTCGCTACCTGGGCGGAGAAGCCCAAGCCCTGCAATGTAGCGAGGTGCGCTGGGTCAGCCCGGCGGAACTGTCGGAATTTCCCTTCCCAGGGGCCAATCAAAAGTTGTTTCCCCACTTGTATGCTTGGCTGGCAGAGCATGGCAACCCATGATGAACCCACCCAATCCGCCAAATGGCTTAGACCCTTCTGGAACGTTTGCCCCAAGACATTCGATAGGATAGTAGATGTCCTGCTGCCGTGAGCTACGGATATGCTTGTCACTCTGGAAAAAGCGGGGGAGATTCTGGCCAAGGGATCCCATACAGCCATCACAACCACAGATGGCAAGATCGCGCTGGTGCCCAAAGGAAAAGAAACCCTCAAACTGACGGCCAACGAAGCCATTAACCTAATGTTTTATGTCGTCCGCTCCGCTGAACCGGCAGAGACGGTGATGGCCCAACTGGAGGAGGCAGTTGCCAAAGCTCAAGCCCCCGATCCAGCCGAGGAACGGGCCAGAAAATATCGAGAAATTCGTGGCGTCTAAAGGGGTGGCATTCGTGGCGGGTGGAGCCTTTCGCCAACTGAAGAGAGACTCCAAAACTTAAAAGCAGGAGGAGCTGAGGGCGACAAACTTCCCATCGGTGGTCCACCCCAGCAACATTGGCTCCTGCGGTTGAATGGCCCGTCCGGTGAGAGCACAGCATTGGGCTTGGTGGGCCGTGGCCGGGAAGCTGGCCCGAATATCCTCAGGACTGAGGGCAGCAGCCCCTTGGGAGTGGCGTAGGACATAGCTCCAAAGAATTTCCCGTATGAGGGCCTGGTAACCCTGATTTCCGGCCAACGCCTTCAGCCGCTGCTTCAGCTCACGTTCCAGCCGAATGCTGGTCACTTCCATCTGAGTCGTGGGAATGGGGGAATGGGCGCGGATGGGCATGCAGGGATCCTCCCTCGAAAAGCCTATACTACTCCTGTAGCATAGCTGGCTTACCGCCTGAGCGGGGATCCCGGCCTGGGTGAGATGGCTCAGGTCAAAATGGTTGCAAGCTGTGCAGTTCTGACCGCTAAGGCAACGTCAGCACCTGAGTGTATGGTTGAGTTGATCCCGTCCCGCCGTCGTGCCTTGGAGCATTTGCTGGCTCGTCTTGGATTCAGGGATCCGGCTTTGCTGGAGCAGCTGCGCTGGGATCTGCTGGATCAGGCCTTGATTCACCCTTCTCTGGATGGCCAGCGGAACAACGATCGGCTGGAGTTGTTGGGGGATTCTGTCCTGCGGATTTTGGTTACGGAATTCTTGTTTCAGTCCTATCCCCATCTGTCGGTGGGAGAGCTGACCGCGATTCGCTCTGACCTGATCAGCGATGCTCACCTGGCAGAACTGGCGGATCTGCAGGGCCTGGATCGCTACCTGGAGGTGGGATCCAGCTCGCAAAACGACTTGGCCGGGCGGGGTCGGCGGCTGGCGGATGCTTTCGAGGCTCTCCTGGGAGCCTTTTATCTCAGTTGGGGTATTTACACGCTGCCCAGGCTGCATCCCTGGCTGGATCCCTACTTACACCGACGAGTGGAGCAATGGTTCCAAGACCCCACTCGGCGCAACCCCAAAGCAGCCTTGCAAGAACTGACCCAACGCCTTTGGGGTAGCCTGCCCGAATACCGCCTGGTGGCCGCCCAGGAGCATCCCCCTCATTTCACCATGGAAGTTTGGGGGCAAGGGCGGTGCTGGGGCCGCGGTGAAGGTCGCTCGAAAAAGGCTGCGGAAATGGCCGCCGCTGCTCAAGCCTACGAACACTTGCAGTCGGAGAAGACATGAGAGGCAACCACCGCTACGAGTTGGCCAGTTGGTTGTTTTTGCTGGGGAGCAGCCTGTTTGCGGCGAGCGAGGTGATGACCTTGGGTAGCGACCCCCCTCCGTGGGATCCCGCAGCTCCAACCCTTCTCAATCTAAAGGTTGTCCAAACCCTGCTGGGAATAGGAGCCAGTCTCCTGTTCGTCGTAGGCAGTGCTCTGTTTATCCTCGATGCCCGTCACCGCTGAGATGCGCCCCTTATCCAGCAACCACAATAGCCCTTCTCCGAGAGCGGAGAGAGGCGAATAGATGAGAAGCTTGCTAATAAGGACTTCTTCCGGCTACGGGATCCGCAGGCGAGAGACTTTCTTTCTGTGGCAACCCTTCCGGCTCGTTTGACGAGTCATTCGGACCAGAGGAAAAAGATGGCTCTGGGCTGCTCGCGTCGGCAGGATCCATCCCCGGCAAAGCCAAAGAACCAGCAGCCTCGGTGGCCCGAGCATACAGCCTGGCTCGAACCTCTGCCTCCTGCTTGGGCTTCAGATAAAGGTTCTCCAGCAGCACCGCCATACCCGCCACCCACGGGGGGGCGATCACCGCCCCAACAATACCCAACAACTGGGTACCGCCCAGCACCGCCAGCAACTGATACAAGGGCTTCACCTGCACCGAGGATCCCACCAACAGAGGATCCAACACATAGGTTTCCAGGTTTTGAACGGCAACGTATAGGATCAGCACCCACAAAAAAAGTCCAGCCCCCCTGAACGATTGCCACCACCAAGGCGGGCAGGGATCCCAGTACCGGCCCGATAAAGGGAATCAAGTTGGTAAACCCAGCGATCACCCCCAGCGCCAGAGCAAACTCCGACAGGCCCAGAAAGCGAAGCGAGACGGTGATCATCACGCCCAAAATGGCAGAGACCAGCACCCGCCCCTGAATGTAGCCCCCCATGCGCTGGGCCATCGGGTGTACCTGCTGAGCCAGCCGGTCATTCCAGGGATAAGGAAACAACTCCACCAAGCCTCGCACCAAGTCAGAGCCGCTCACCAGCATGTAGCCGGAAATGAAGAGGGTCAGCACCGTGGTTAGCAGACCACCCAGCAAACCGCGGGTGAAGTCGAAAGACTGCACCAGCACCCGTTGTCCCGAGCGAACTGCCCAGCTCATCAACGACTGAGGATCGAGCAACTGGTTTAAGTAGTCCAGCGCCGCCGGATCCACCCCCGCCAGATCGGCAATCCAGGTATCCACCAACAGTTGCAACTGCTCCAGATAGAAAGGCAGCCTCGTCAGCAACCGCTGGGTCTGAGTTACCACCGTTGGGCCAATAAGCAGAGCCAAGCCGGCAATCCCGGCAATTAAACTCAGGTACACCCCTACCACCCCCAACCAGCGGGGGATGCGTAATCGCTCGGCAAGATCCACCAGGGGAGCCAGCGCTGCCGCCACCACCACCGCGATCATCACCGTCAGCACCAAGCTGCGCAGTTGCCACAGCAGCAACAACAGCATCCCTGTGGCCACCACCAGGGCTACAGAGGATACGGAGATGGTCAGTTGTCTTCGGCTCATCACTTGGCTGGGTTCTCTTCAGGGGGGCGTTCAAGCCCCCTAGGTAACAGATGGCTCTACCATCCTGGCCTGGCTTGGACGAACTTGCCAAATGCTCCTGGGCAAAGACCCCAAACCCAGCGCTTCAGATCCTCAGCAAAAACCCCGCCAGAGCTGAGCTACCGCAACAGTTCCCTCCGCACCGCTTCTACATATTCCAGCAGCCCCGGGGATCCCGTGCCGGAAGCCCGCCACAACATCAAAGCGCTACCCAAATCGGAAGCGGCACCAGCCCTATCCTCTCCCTGGTAAGCGCGCGCCATACCGCGGTGGTAGTAACCTTCAGCCCGCTGGGGCTGCACCTCGATAGCCCGGCTGAAATCCTGAACGGCCAAATTGAAGTCGCAGATGCTGGCCCACATCAGGCCGCGATGGACATAGGCCTCGAAAAGATCGGCAGCACTTTGATTTTGCTTGGCCAGCTCAATCGCCAGATGCGACACATCAAACGCCGATTCCAGATGGCCTTGTTCGGCCCAGATGCGAGAGCGGATCAAGTGCAGTTGCGGGTTGTGATAGGCAATCCGATCCAGAGGAGACAAGGTTGCCAGAGCCTGCTCAGGTTCTTGCAAACGCTCGTGTTGGATTTTGGCCTTGAGCAAATAGGCTTCAGCCAGATAGGGATCCAAAGCAATAGCAATATCCAGATCCCGCAGAGCGGAGCGCATCAGGTAAGCAATGGCAGAAGCATGCTCCGGCTGCGGTAAAGCAGCAGGATCCTCCTGAGACTGACGCCAGAAGTATTCCGCCCGTTGCAGATAAAGCTGCGCATTTCCCGGCTCCTGCTGGATGAATTGGGTTAGCAGCGCCAGCTCATTGGGAAGATCCGCCGGAGCAGAGGATTGAGAGAGAGTGGGATCCTGACGCTGAGGCCGTGCCGGCACGGCAAGGCTTGGGTTGGAACGGCCAACACCCCCGGCGGGCTGGGGAGCTGCCTGCTGTACCAGCAACTGATGAGCCTGCTGCTGGTGAGCGAGAGAGCGCTGCTCAAGCTGTTGTACCCGTTCTTGCAGCTGGGCTTGCCGCATGAGCCAAGATCCAGAACCTGCTTCATCTTCAAACAAGGCCTGGGATGAGGGCAGGGAGTGCTCCCAAGCTTGTAGAGAAACCTCAGTGACAGGACTCTGGCTCTTACGAGATGAGGTCAACCAGCCACCTTCTCCAATCAAAAACGGCAAAGACAGCAAACCCAACAGCGCCGAGCCGGAGAACAGAAGACTGGGCCTAAGCATGGATCCCACCCCTTGAAATAGCCTAGAAATGAAGAGTTGCCTCTAAACTAGTTCGCCGCAGCCGCAGTGTCCAGAGTTTCGGCGATGCTTGCCCTGAGCCAAAACTCAGAAACTCTCCCCTAGGGGATTCTGCCACCCGCCAGATCCACCAACTCCACGCGGCGGTTTTTTGCTCGGCCCTCCTCGGTGGCGTTGCTGGCCACAGGAGCAGAGAACCCCACACCAACCGGATAGAGTCGACGTTGCTCGATACCCAGCTGAACCAACCGGTTGACAACCGCCTCGGCCCGGCGCCGCGAGAGACCTAGGTTGTAGTCGAAGCTACCGGTCGCATCGGTATGACCGACCACGAGGATGCTGAGGTCGGTGCGCTCGCGCATCAGCTTGGCGATCTCGGCAAGGGTGGGCTCGGCAGCCGCTTCGATTTGATCCGAGTCATAGGCAAAGAGAATGCCGTAGAGGAAGTGCCACCCTTACCTTGGTTCAGTTCGACTCCCAGGATCCCTATGAAGTCATTCACCGCTTCAAGCCAATTGCCGAGGTCCCTGAGCTGACCCGCGAGACCTACGTGCCGCGAGCTTCTACTCCCTTGCTGGATGCCATGGGGCGCGGCATCATCGACCTAGAAAAGAGCCTCAGCGACCTCAGCGAGGCAGATCGCCCGGCCAAGGTTGTGATGGTTGTGGTAACCGATGGGCAAGAGAATGCCAGTCGCGAGTTCCGCAAAGAGCAAATTGAGAAGATGATCAAGGAAAAAACCGAGAAGGAGAGCTGGCAGTTTGTCTTCTTAAGCGCCGATCTGGCTGCCATTGGGGATGCCCAAACCGTTGGCTTCGCTCCCAGCGCGTCCTTGCTATATCAGAAGTCTAAATTGGGCAGCGCAGGAGCGTGGACTTCTCTCTCTCGGCGCACCTCCGAGTACCGATTGGCTGTTCGCCAGAGGCTTATGTTCCTTGATGAAGACCGACAGCATCCCGACGATCCGAACAAGGGCAAGGAAGAAAGCTAATCCCTCTGCGGATAGGGCTTTGTGGGCAGGTTGACACGGGAAGCCCCTCGGATCCAGGGAAAGGGGAAGTATCGCAATGACCTCTGGGCCAGGGGGGATCCCTTCAGCGCCGTCGTCTGGAGCAGCGACGCAGTAACCAACTGGCGGCGGCCCGGTCGCCTTCATCCCACGCCAACCGCTCCACGGCCACCATCACCATCGAGGTGATTACAGCTTCACTTAAATGGCGAGAACGCAAATGCTGCACGGCTGAAGTGGCGGCCTCCAGGTCGCGTCTGCGAATGGCGCGGAGCAGCTCATCAGACATAGACCAAGTCAACGAGCCTCACTTCCTTTCTGCCCCCTTTCTACCCCAAGAGCCAGAAACTTCCCCTTTCCTTCACCTGCTTGTCAGATAATGCAAAAGTTCGTCTTACTCTCACGAAATATCTCACAAGATGTCTCAGGAATTGTTACACTTTTTGCCCCTGAGCCGACCAGGCATGTTAGGCAGCAGGAAGAGCCACAGGAGAGCACGGGATCCCTTTGATAAGCCGCTCCATTTCCGCTTGTAAATCTTGGGTGAGGGCTTGTACGGCTTGTCGGCGGTTGGCCTGGTAGGCGGGCCAGCGTTCGGAAACCGAGAGGGGATCCCCAATGCTGAAACGGGCCAGGCGGGGTCCCAAGCGGGGGGGAGCAGTTCCAACAGGATTTTCTCCTTTGATCCAGGCCAACAGGCTCCAGAGGCGCAGGGCGGTTTCCGCCAACTCATCCAGACTCAAACTGGGCTGCTCAGGTACAGGGCGCACCGCAAACACCATCAAGGTTTCCGCCAAGCGCATGTGCCAGAGGTGAAAACTGGCCTCAGCAGCCACTCGATTGGCCAGCCCCCTCTCCAGAGCCGAGAGACCAGCAATATCGGCAATATCTTCGCGGTAGATCCAGGCCCAGCCCGCCTGTTCGATGCGGTGCCGCCGCTCGATGAAGTCTCCTTGAGGCTCTAGGCCGAAATGTTGCTCGGCCACCCGCAGGGCCAGATCTGACAAGCTTTGAAGACGCGCCAACAGATCCCCCTCTTTAACTTGGGCTCTATCTGCAGCAGGAAGAGCAGGGGCATAGAAGCGCTCATAGAAGGTCTGCATGACCTGGAGCAGGTGTTCTCCCAAGCGAAGGATACGGGCCAGCAAAAAGGCTTGACCGGCGTGAGCCGAGCGCGTGGGCGGCAGCTTGCAATCGGCCTCCATGCGGCTGAGCAATCTATTCAGAGCGGCACTGGGATCCCTCAGGTAAGAATAGCGAAGGCCCACCGGCAGGATCAGCACCTGCTCTGGCCGTCCCGCCTTGTGCAGATCCTCCACCGCCCAAAAGCTCATCTGGGCTACCCCCGGCTCCAACGGGTTGAGAAGACTGCTCATGCCGTTGATCGTCCCTTCTGGAGCTACCGCCAGCGGATATTGGCCCGATACAAACTGCTCACGAGAACTCTTTAGCCCTGCCCGATCCAGACGGCCCCGCAAAATCGGGATCCCGCCCAAGCGCGGCAAGCCCCAACGGGCAACGGATCCCAGCCACAGAGGTAGGCCGCGGTCGTAGACAAACAAAACGTGGGGCCGGCCCCGAAAGCGGATCCCCTGGCGTTGGGCCACCTGCGGCAGGAGATGGGCGAACAAGTACATCAAGCAGGGGGGATCATCGAGGGTCGGGTGTCGAAACGCCACCAACAGGCGAATCTTGCCCGCCTCAAACTGCTGATAAAGCTGAGCCAAACGCTCTCCTCCCTCCACTTCAACGCGAGGGATCCCTTTGGTCCATCGCAACCAAAAGGGCAAGCCTGCTTGAGCAAAACGAACGACCCAAGGCGTCAATCGCGGTGGCAAAAACTTGAGGGGTGGCTGAACCTTCTGTTGCATAGGGATCCTTATCTAGGGTCAGCAAGATCGGTGAACCTAGGCTTTGGATCCCATCTTAAAGAGGGCAAGGCAAGAAGAAAGCCACACAGTGACAGTTCGTCAACTGGATCCCTTCTCCTCAACCCCAGGAGAGGTTCAAGCCCCAGCAGTTTTTTTTCGGCGACCGCGAGTCGCTTTGGGGGAAGCTTCTTTGCTGCTTGGGGTTGACTCCTCCACCACCTGGCCGTTTAGCACTTGCTTGAGGTGAATGTGCTTGTAACCCAGCTGAATCTCAAACTCATCCCCAGGCTTGAGATTCATTTTTTCGGTGTAGGCCGACCCAATGATCAACTGCCCATTTTTGTGAACGCTGACCCGAAAGGTTGGCTCACGACCGCGCTTGTCCCGGCTGGAACTTGGGCTGAGACTCAGACCTTTTGCCGCCAGCACCGCGTCATAGAACTCATTCAAGTTGACGCGAGGCTTGTTGGTCTTGGTCATGGTTACATAGCCACATCGCTTTGCCGTTTCTCGGCGTGGAAGATGCCCCAACGCTTCGACCTTCTGCAGCAGAGCCTTCCCGGTTAAAGGTTGTGGTGGTATATCTGACATTTTTTAATGTCCTACATCCTTCCCCTAAGATCATAGCCTTATGGTGTACCCCTGCAACCGAAAGTCGGAGGCTTTTTTGAAGACAGGTTTTTCTCCTGTTCCTTGAGCCGGCAGCTCGGAAGGAAAAGCCTCTTCTCACTCAAGAGATGTTCCCGCTCTTGCCAAAAGGTGATGGAGGCAAAAAGAACTCAAGCCCTGAAGAGTGCTGGGGTTTGCGTGGAGGGAGCTGACAAAAGATCGCCTTGGGGGTAGTACCGCGGTGTAGATCCGACTCACCGCTTCCTACAGCCTCATCCCCACTCGTCGGCTGCCCCAAACTCTGATCACAGCCAGAAAACAGGCTCGACTTTCCAAAAAACCGCCGCTGAGATGGTGATTGCCTTGCGGAAATGGGTCGAAAAGATAGCCAGAGCGGGTGTGAAGCTGGATGCCATCACACCTGGCCCGGCGGTCACTTTCCCCTCTTGGCAAAGGCCGGTCACATCTGAGTAGTGGCTGAGGGATCCCCTCTTCGACATTTCTTTAGATAGGAGACCAGTGAGCGCGAGTTGCCCAAAGCAAGTTATTCATTCAGGATCCACTCGATTGGCTGCCGCTGAGACAACGATGAGTGGCAAGCTCACCAGCAAACAAAAGCCCCATTGCTCCCAAGACAGGGGTGCTGTGTCGAAGATAATGTTGAACAGGCTCCACTGGCTGAAGAGGATCTGCAGCAGGATGGCCGCCCCAATGCCGATGGCAATGGCTGCTGTATCCATGAGGCGCTCATGGCGCTCCAATTGGCTGGCACGTCCACGGCCCAACAGGGTAGGAATGGCCTGGCTGAGGCTGAGCAAGTAGAAGATGCGCCCGATCACCAACGCTTGGATGGCCATGGTGCGGGCCAGGTTAAGGTTGCCGGTGGTTTGTTCGATGTATTCAAAAACCCCGAAGATCAAGATCCAGTTGAACACGGACACCAGCAGGATGCGCTGCAGCAGCCTAGGAGAGAGCAAGTTGGCCTCCGGATCCCGCGGTGGGCGAGTCATCTCTCGGCCTGTGCTCGGCTCAAAGGCAAGAGGCACCGTCATGGTGATGGAGTTGATCATGTTTAGCCACAGCACTTGAATGGCCAGAATGGGGAGCTCGCGGTTGAGCAGCACGCTGAGGAGAATCGTCATCGATTCCCCCCCGTTCACCGGCAGGATGAAGGCAATGGCTTTGAGCAGGTTGTTGTAAACCGTGCGCCCCTCCTCAACGGCTGCCTCAATGGAGGCGAAGTTGTCATCGGTCAGGATCATGTCGGCAGCAGCTTTGGCCACTTCGGTGCCGCCTCGCCCCATGGCAATCCCCACATCTGCTTGCTTTAGGGCCGGAGCGTCGTTGACGCCATCGCCGGTCATGGCCACGATCTGCCCCCGCGCTTGCAGAGCTTCCACCAGGCGCAGTTTTTGCTCTGGCACCACCCGCGCGAAGACGGATCCCCGATTGGCAGCTTCCACAAATTCCTCCGGGCTGAGCTGCTCCAGATCTCGACCGCTGTAGGCTTGCACAGGTTTTCCACCCCCCAGGCCCATCTGCTCGGCAATGGCCTGAGCCGTGAGCACGTGGTCGCCGGTGATCATCTTCACCTGCATCCCAGCCGTTTGACAGGAATGCACGGCGGCAATGGCCTCTGGCCGCGGCGGGTCAATCATCCCCTGCAAGCCCAAGAAAATCAGCCCTTCCTCTAGATCTGAGTGATCCACCTGAGTTTGGCTGCTGGGGACGGTTTTACCGCAAGGACTTTTTGATTGCGCCTTATTACTTACTTCAATGGGCCGGGTAGTTGACTCAGTTAGGTCAAGCGTGCTACCTTGGCGCAGACTATCGGCTTGCAAGAAGGGGACTATGCCCGGAAGGTTGGTCTATAAACTAGGTGAACACCGCCTCAAGGTGTTGGTCATCAACCCTGAGAAAGGCTCAAGGAGGCGGATGTATAAATCGATACCGATTCTAAGCCGTTGCCTAGAGCGGACTGGTAGGCTTCTCGGCTTAGACCGGGCAACTGAGGACGACATAAAGGTAGTTAAGCAAATTAAGGTAGGTGGAGAAGCATCCGAGGAAGAAGGAGGTCAACCCCCACCAGAAGAAGGTGAGGAAGGGGGAGAAACTGAAACCCGCGAGATTATCTATTACCGGCTTGGGAGCTGGAGGGCCGATAGGATAATACTGGTCTATAAGAAGTACATAGAGGAGTCGGGAGGAGAAGAAGGGGGGCAACAACAAGGAGGAGAAGGGGAAGGAGCAGAGAGAGAGAAGATACAAGCTAAAAAGCTAAAAAGGCTCTACATCCCCATCCCAAGTTGGGCGCCAAACTACGTGGTGCTCCCGACTCTGTTTTCCAAAGCAGAAGCGGCAGGCCTAGAACTTGTAGGAGCCTATCGCCACGGCTACATGATCCCTGCACCCGGTCAATTGGGCAAAGGCCAGAACTCGCAGCTGCCGGTAGCTTGCGGATAATGGCGTGGCGTTTTGCCATGCGGGAAACCCCAATCGCCAAGGTTACAGTGACTACCGCCGGCAAGCCTTCGGGGATAGCACTCACCGCCAGCGCCACTGCCGCCTCAAAGACACTGGCCGCCCCCTGTCCCTGAGCCAATCCCACCAAAAAGGTGAGCCCGGCCAAGCTGAGGATGATCCTGAGCAGCATGAGGCTGAATTCCTCGAACTTGCGTGTTAGGGGAGTTTGCAGGGATCCCCCCTTTTCGACCAACTCCGAGATACGGCCTGTTTGAGTCTGGTTGCCGATGGCCACCACCACCCCTGCTCCTTGGCCGAAGGTAACAAAGCTGCCGGCGTAGGCCATGTTCTGGCGGTCCGCAAGAGAAGTCTCCTCTGGCAGGGATCCCAGCCGTTTTTCCACCGGCACCGACTCTCCGGTCAGGGCCGATTCATCCACCTGTAAGTTGCGCACGCTCAGCAAGCGCAGGTCGGCGGGCACCTTATCTCCCGAGCTCAAGAGCACCACATCCCCCGGCACCAGCTCCCGCGAGGGCACCCGCAGTTTTTGCCCATCCCGGATGACCGTGACCTCCGTCACCACCGACTGGGCCAGGGCGGCGATCGCTTCCTCCGCTTTGGACTCTTGGATGTAGCCGATGAGGGCGTTGATCACCACCACCGCCCAGATCACGATGGCATTGCGCCAGGATCCCAAGAACGCCTTGACCGCCCCGGCAACCATCAAGATGTAGAGCAAGGATTGGTTGAACTGCTGCAGAAACTTCACCCAGGCCGGGGTAGCCGCCTTGGCCTTTAGCTCGTTGGGGCCATATTGCTTCTGCCGCTGGATCACCTCAGCTTGAGACAGACCCCGTTCCAGAAGCGCCGCCAGAAGCAGATCCACTGCAACGATTTGGCGGGCAACTTCCTCTTCGGGCAGGGCGTGCCAGGGAGCTGCCGGCAATGAGTCAGGGGAGACGGATTTTGCCATCGCAGGTCTCTAGTTGAATCGCAACAGAACTTGAAAGCCAGCCGTGAATTCAACGGCAAATCCCTCGTACAGTCCACAGCCTAGCCGACGCCGCCTACCCCCCAGAAGTGCCGCTGTTCCCCCCAGCGTCAACAAAGCCTAAGTCCTAGGCTAAGATTTGCCTCAAATTCTCGACAGCTTGAAAAAATGGCTATATTCTTATCGGGTGTTATGATTACGCTTGTTTCCCAGCTGCAGCTCCTGAAGGCTGGCAATCTGCAGAGTCTTCTACGGATTGCCAGTTCGGGGTTGTTGGCTGTCATTTAACAGGTTCTTCCGCATTAAACTAAACAGCTTCTTGAGCTCAAGTTCAGTTCTGTTTGAGGAAACTGCTGTGTCAACGACTACTAAGCCAATGGAACTCAAAACCCAATCCCCACCCGCCTCCACCCAAACGAACGGGCGCCCTGGCGTGGAGGGATCCACCTCCAGAACTTCGCAACCTGTCATTCACCATCAAATTGTTGTAGTGGGAGGAGGGGCTGCCGGCATCAGCGCAGCGGCCCAGTTGCTGGAGCGCAAGCGTAACCTCGACATCGCGATCATCGAGCCATCCGACAAGCATGACTATCAGCCGGGCTGGACGCTGGTGGGCGGGGGCATTGCACCGCTAGCTAAGTTTGTTCGCGATGAAAAAACCGTGATCCCCAAAGGAGCTAAGTGGATCCAAGCGCGAGTCGCGGAGCTAGATCCGGATCACAACCGCGTGATCACGGAGAGCGGGCAGATCATCGAATATGATTACCTCATCGTTGCCCCAGGGATCCAAATCGACTGGCACTTGATCGAGGGCTTGCCGGAGGCGCTGGGCAAAGGAGGAGTAACCAGCAACTACTCCAAGGACTACGCCCCCTACACTTGGGAGACCATCCGCAACTTCAAGGGGGGAACAGCCATCTTCACGTACCCGGCTACGCCAATCAAGTGCGGCGGCGCCCCTCAAAAAATCATGTACCTGGCCGACGATGTCTTCAAAAGCAAAAGTGGGGTTGGCGTCAACACCAAGGTTCTCTTTTGCACAGCCACTCCCACTCTCTTTGCCGTGCCGGAGTACAGTGCTGCCCTGGAGAAGGTGGTAGAGCGGCGAGGGATCCAGGTGAAATTCAAGCACAACCTCAAAGCCATCCGGCCTGAGACTCAGGAAGCCATCTTTGAAGTCACCACCGACAATGGCAAAGAAGAGGTGAGCCTGCACTACGACATGATCCACGTGGCTCCGCCCATGAGCGCCCCGGACTTCGTCAAGCGCAGCCCCCTGGCTGGCCCTGGAGGATGGGTGGACGTGGATAAAGCAACGCTGCGGCACACCCGCTACCCCAACGTGTTTTCCTTGGGAGATGCCTCTTCTCTGCCAACGTCCAAAA
This sequence comes from Synechococcus sp. W55.2, assembly GCF_047461635.1. Classification (NCBI taxonomy): domain Bacteria; kingdom Bacillati; phylum Cyanobacteriota; class Cyanophyceae; order Synechococcales; family Synechococcaceae; genus Synechococcus; species Synechococcus sp. W55.2. The sequence continues at coordinate 54,617 of NZ_JANSHM010000007.1, forward strand.
CGGCGGCTGCCGCCCGCAAGCAAGCGCCGGTACTGGCGGAAAACCTCTTGGCCGCCATGCAGTCGAAGCCGCTAGTGGCCCGCTACGACGGCTACACCTGCTGCCCCTTGATTACGGGCTACAACTCCCTGATCATGGCTGAGTTTGCCTACAATGCAAAGCTAGCTCCCTCCTTCCCCCTGGACCCAACGCGGGAGCGCTACTCCATGTACCTAGCCAAGGTGCATCTATTACCCTGGCTCTATTGGAACCGCATGCTCAAGGGCAAAAAGTTTGAGGCAGACATCTTCAAGCCCATCAACAAGCTGGTGCACCGCTACTAGGGCTTTCTATCCCCTCACTCCCCAGCCCCTCTCCCTTTGGGAGGGGGGAGTTTTTTACAGGCAGGCTTTGAACTTTTTCAATACCGCCCGATCCAGCATCAGCAGCGCCGCACGTAGGCCACCTGAGTAGCCCCAAAAAAAGCCCACTGGCAGATGACCCTTGGGCGCTGCCAGACGGGTTGTGAGCTCCCCATACCCCAGCCAGCGGCCCTGCACCTGCCAGCCGACTCTTTCCCCCATGCAGTCTTCGCGGGGCAAGGCTGAGAAGGAGCCCGAACGGATCCCTCCTCTTCCCTCCGGGTCACACTCCTGCCAAAGTTGCTTCTGGACGGTAAAGCCAAAGCGCCCATGGCTGGCCCGCACCCACAGTTGGTCAATCAGCCGCAGCATGGGGCAGGGGAAGGCCTGAACATCCTTGGGATCAAAAAAGCCCACTTGCGAGCGCCCAGCAAGCTTCAGCATCAGGGCTGTCGTCCAGCGATCCGCCTCCCCCCACTGCCCCGCTCGCAGCCGATCCCACAGACCTTGCAAGGCAGGGGCTGCTTCCCCCACCCACTCTGGCCAAGAGAGAGTTCCGGGCAGGGATCCCCCCTTCCCTCTCTCCTCTGGACAGACCTCAGGAAAAATCAGGGATCCGGATCCCTCTTCTCTTCCAGCTTTTTTGGCAGTGGCAGGGGTGGGAGGTGCTACCAGTTGCTCTAGCTCTTCCGCCGAGTGCCGGGACAGGAGCTGTTCCAGCTCGTCTTGGGGTTGTGGAGGCTGGGCCAAGATCTGCTCCAGCTCCCTCAGCTCTTGGGTGCGGATGGCTGGCTCAAAAGCAACCGGCTTCCTCCCTTGTTGAGAGGCTTCTGCCGGTAACAGTGCCAGCCACTCGGCCATGGTTTGCGGGCGCTCTTCTGGGTAGAGAGCCATCCCTTTGAGAATGGCAGCCTCCACAACCTCGGGAATGTTGGGGTTAAGGCTGCGAGGGGTATCCAACTGGCGGCCTGTGGCCCGCACTGGCGCACACATAGGCACCATCCCCGTCAGCGCCGTGTAGAGGGTTGCTGCCAAGGCGTAGACATCGGTGAAGGCGCCGCGGCGGCGCAAGCTGTCGTATTGCTCTAGAGGAGCATAGCCATCGGTGCCGTAGGAGGTGTGGCGTTGGATCAGACCTTGGGTGTAGCCGCGAGCTAGGCCAAAGTCGATCAAAACTGCCTGCCCGGATCCCTCCTGCACCATGATGTTGGCTGGTTTCACATCCCGATGCAGGATCCCCTGTTCGTGCAGGGCCATCAGGGCGGATCCCACCTCCTGCGTCAGGCGCAGGGCCTCTGGCAAGGGCAACGGCCCCTTTTGCCGCAAAAGCTGGTGCAGAGTCTGGCCGCGGATGTACTCCATGACAATGCACCAGCGATCCTGCTCCCAGATCACCTCTTCCACCTTCACCACATGGGGGTGGCGGCAGCGGGCCAGTTGCAGCGCCTCGTTCATGAAGTTCTGCTGGAAGTGGGGATAGTCGGGATCCTCACGAAGGCTGTCGTTCAAAACTTTGATAACCACCTGGTCGGCACGGACGTTATCCCAGGCCCGGTAGGTAATGCCGAAGCCCCCCTCTCCTAAGATGGCCTCAATGCGGTAGCGTCCCCCTTGCAATTGTTCACCAACTGCCCAAGCCATATCTGGATCCCTGCCCCTACTGCCATTCTGTCACAGGGATCAGAGAGTTGCTGGCCTATGGAGCCCCCTAGAAGTCCGAGGGCAGCACTCCAGTTTTCACCTGGAAGGTGCGCGCCTGTCCATCGCGGATGACCCGCAGCGTCAGCGTATTGCCCACCCCAGCGGCTTCCACCAACTGCTGCACCTGCTCGGCATCGCGGATGGCCTGCCCATTGATTTCAGTGATCACATCCCCCTCCCGCAAGCCAATCTCCTCAGCCGGGGATCCCGAAATCACCTGCCCGATCAAGACCCCTTCTTCCACTGTCAGCGTGGTGGGACGAGCGGGGTCGCGGTTGAGGCGCGCCACAATGTCAGGGTTGAGGGTGATCATGCGAATGCCCAAGAAGGCGTGTTCTACCCGACCGTCACGGATCAGTTGCTCGGCAATGTCCATGGCGCGGTTGATGGGGATGGCAAAGCCCACACTCTGGGCCCACTGGAAGATGGCCGTATTCACCCCAATCACGCGGCCTTCCGCATCCAGCAGTGGGCCACCCGAGTTGCCGGGGTTAATGGCCGCATCCGTTTGCAGGAAAGTCACCCGCTTGTTGACAGCCCCAATTTGCCCGGAGGAGCGCCCGACGGCGCTGATGATCCCGGCAGTCACGGTATTGTCTAGGCCCAGCGGGTTGCCAATGGCAATAGCCCAATCCCCTGGTCGCACCAAGTCAGAGTTACCCAGGGTAACCGTGGGCAGATTCTCCCCCTCAATTTTGATCACTGCGATATCGGTAACCGGATCTGAGCCCTTCACCTCTCCTTCAAAGGTGCGCCCATCCAGCAGATGAACCCTGACTCGCTCGCTGCCTTCCACCACATGGGCGTTGGTGAGGATCAGGCCACTGGCGTCGATGATAAAGCCCGATCCGGTGCCCTCCTGCTGAAACTCCTGCGGCAACTGCGGTAGTTGATCCCCAAAGAAGCGGCGAAACAGGGGCTGGTTGAACAGTTCTGGGTTGACCCCCCTCGACACGGTGCGGGTGGCATCGATGCGAACCACCGCTGGGCCGACCTTTTGGGCGACTGCAGCAATAAAATTAGAAGGCCGGACGGCATCGGCGGGAGGGGCAGAATTCGCAGCCTCAGGGCGGGGCTCAGACCAGGGCAAAAGGGATCCTACTCCCTCACCGGCCCGTTGCGTCCAAGTGACCAGAGGAGTTTGCTGTAACCACTCCTGCCCCGCTCGAGACGATAGCCAGACCCCACCCGCGACGCCTCCACCAAACAGAGCCATCGCCAAAAGTGTGTGCCGTAGAATCCGCGCCATGATCCCTCCCAAAGCTAAGCCGTATCGCCAAGACTCAAAAGGCGTGAACCAGCTCCCTGACTTGTGCCGTCGAAACTCAGTTCACTCCTGGCCTATTCTACCTATTTTTACTCTTCCTTTCGGATTTCGGGGTATGCGTGTTCACCTTAGCAAATCTTGCGGGCAAAGGCAGTGCTCGAAACACCCAAAATGATCGGGGATCCGAGCGAGCTCCATTCCTCCGAGCCGCAAGGGTGGGATCTGTGGCAGCGCCACCGCGCCTGGATGCAGTTGGCCTTGCGAGAAGCTGAGCAAGCGGGAGAAGCCGGAGAGGTTCCGGTGGCAGCTCTGGTGGTCGGGCCAGGGGAAGAGCTGTTGGCCCTGAGCAGTAACCGGCGGGAACGGGATCGGGATCCCACGGCCCATGCGGAGATCCTAGCCCTACGGCAGGCAGGGCAACGGCTGGGAGATTGGCAACTGCGGGGCTGTCGGCTGTATGTGACCCTGGAGCCCTGCCCCATGTGTGCGGGGGCAATCAGCCAATCGCGGCTGGCCCAGGTAATCTACGGCGCCGATGATCCCAAGGCCGGAGCACTGCGCAGCGTGCTCAATTTGCCAGCTTCTGCCGCCAGCTTCCATTGCCCGGAGGTCATCGGCGGAGTCTGCGAGGCCGAGTGTCGCCGCCTATTGCAGCAGTGGTTTTGCCGCCGGCGCGGGATCCCCTCTGAGCCGGCTGAATCCTGACCGAGGGACTGGGGGCGGAAAATTCTGGGTTGAAGTCGTGCATCTGCAGGATGTTTTTGATACTGTCATAACGGGTTCGGCTGGCCCTTGCCCGGGATCCCGCACCAGCCTCAAAAAAGGCTTTCCGAGTGCGGGATCTCTTGAGCCCAACGGTGGCCGCTTGGGTTGTTGAGGGTGCGTCGGCCCTATGCCTGGATTCTCAAAACCCGACTTGTCCGGGATCCCTCGCTGGCTATGCCCAGCGGCGGGTAGTCTTTCACAGAGGATTGGTGTGTGACTATTGCCCTCTCCTTTTCTCCTCTCCCATCAGCTTGGCTTAGGAGTATTGCCCTTCTGGTTTGGGCTTGGCTGTGCTTGACCTTTCCGGTGCAGGCACGGGTGCTGCTGCGGGTAGGTATTGCCGTCAACAAGCCCCAGGTCACCGTCGGCAGCTCTACCGGAGCCCGCCTATTGAATGCCCAGGGACAGCCGCTGGCAGAGGTGCAGGCCATGCAACCGCTGCAGGCCAGCCGTTCGGGTTCAGCAGTCAGTTTGGCCGGCCAACAGGGAGAACGTCTTTACCTACAGCCCACCACCTCCGATGGGTTAGTGTTTATCGACCAGAATTGGTACCGTGGCTTGGTGGAGTTGATCCCCGGCGAGCGTGGGGTGATTGCCATCAACCAAGTTGGCTTGGAAGACTACGTTTCCAGCGTGGTGGGCAGCGAGATGGGACACCGTTTTCCCATGGAGGCTCTTAAAGCCCAAGCCGTGGCCTCCCGCACCTATGCCCTCTACCACCGCAGTCGCCGTTCCCAGCAGCCTTTTGACTTAGGAAACGGGATTGATTGGCAGGTTTACAAGGGGGTAGCTGCCGAATCCAGCCGTACCCAAGCGGCTGCCCGTGAGACCGCCGGGCAGGTTCTCATCTACCAGGGGCAGTTGATCAATGCGGTTTTCCACTCCTCTGCGGGGGGACATACGGATGATGCAGGCAATGTCTGGTCAGAGTCGCGGCCCTACTTACAGGGGGTGCCGGATTTCGATCAGCACTCACCGGTGTTTAGCTGGACGGCCACCGTTCCTGCCCAACAGATTCAGCAATTGGCTGCCGGGATCGGTGCCATTCGTTCTGTGGAGGTACTGCGCAGCTCCCCGTGGGGACGGGCAATCACGGTGCGCTTGACGGGATCCCAAGGGATCAAAGATCTCAATGCCGGCGATTTTCGTCGGGCTCTAGGGTTGCGCAGCACAAAGATTGCCATTAGCCCGCGCGGGGAGGCCACCACTACGGCCAGCCTGGCTCCTGTGGCAGGGACATTCCCAGCTTTCTTTGAGATTCATGGGCGGGGCTACGGGCACGGGGTGGGCATGAGCCAGTGGGGAGCTGCCGCCCTGGCCAGCCAAAACTACTCTTACCAACAGATCCTCAGCCACTACTACCGCAACACCAGTCTGGCAGTGGTGGAAGGACGTTAAGGCTCAACTTCAAGGAGAAGCCAACAAAATAATCGATTGGTAGCAAAAGTAGCTGCAGTTTTTAAGAGCTTATGGAAAGCAGCATTCTGAGCATTCTATACAGATCTGGAGGGGTTTCCCAAGGGTTCGTTGGGGTTCTGTAGATTTTGTTAACTTTGAGTTAACTCTAACGTTGCACCATCTCTGAAGATAGACGGGCAGCTTCTGCCGGAATCGAAAGCTGGCCTGCCTGCGACCCCTGTTTTTGAAGGCTCCGCGCTGCTGTGGCAAGATCGGGAGAAGCCCTGAAGATTTTGTAGAGATCTTGAATTCCCCCCTCAGAATCCTCAGGATCGGCTCAATAATAATTGAGATACGTTTACCAAGATCGACCTCTACCTCTTCTTTTTCGAGCCCATAACTTTAACCCCAGGTATCTGTCCTATGTCCATTGCCACCTTAGCTCCTGCTTTTCCCGAACGTTGTCCGGTGCTGCCGGAAGCGCTCACGCCCCTGTGCGAGATCGCCCGCAACTATTGGTGGACCTGGAACCCGGATCACCTCACCATTTTCCGGGAAATGGATCCCGCCCTGTGGGAAAAAACCTCCCACAACCCGGTGCGCATGCTGGAGGAGGTTTCCTACTTGCGGTTGGCAGCCTTGGCCACCGATGTGAACTACCTCAACACGTTGAACCGGATGGTGCAGTCCTATCGGAAGTACATGGCGGCTGAGGATACCTGGGCCAAGCGCACCATGAAAACCTACGACTGGCAGCGTCCCATCGCCTATTTCTGTGCCGAATACGGCTTGCACGAGTCTTTGCCCACCTACTCTGGCGGGCTGGGTATGTTGGCTGCCGATCACCTCAAGTCGGCCTCGGATTTGGGAGTGCCCCTGGTGGCCATCGGGTTGCTCTACCGTCAGGGCTACTTCCAACAGCGCCTGGACAACAATGGCTGGCAGGGGGAGCTTTACGAAGACTCTGAGTTTGAGTCTCTGCCGTTGACTCTGGTGCGCCAGCCGGATGGCAGCCCTCTGTTGGTGGAAGTGGCGATGCGGCAGCGGTTGGTGAAGGCGCGTGCCTGGCGAGCAGACGTGGGCCGGGTGCCGCTCTTTCTGCTGGACACCGACCTGCCGGAGAACGACCCCATCGACCGCTGGATTACCGCCCACCTCTACGGGGGCAGCACCGATACTCGCATTGCCCAAGAGTGCATTCTAGGCATCGGTGGGGTGCGTCTGCTGCGCCAGTTGGGTTTGGATCCCATGGTCTATCACATGAATGAAGGTCACGCTGCTTTCCTAACGCTGGAGTTGCTGCGGGAGGAAGTGGCGCGGGGCACCCCCTTCGAGACGGCGGAGGCCAAGGTGCGGGAAAAATGTGTGTTTACTACCCATACACCGGTGCCGGCTGGCCACGATGCCTTTAGCCCCAATGAGATGGATGCGTTCTTTGCCTCCTTCTGGCCTCAACTGGGCCTGACGCGGGAACAATTTTTGGCCTTGGGAGCTCGGCGCACCGGGGATCCCTGGGAGCACTTTAACATGACGGTGCTGGCTTTGCGGTATGCGCGGGCGGCCAATGGGGTAAGCAAGCTCCACGGGCGGGTTTCTCGCGAAATGTGGCGTGTGCTCTACCCCGAGCGATCGGTGGATGAGGTGCCCATCAGCTCCATTACCAATGGGGTTCACGCCCGTACCTGGGTTTCCCCTCTTTTTTGGAACCTCTACGACCAGTACTTGGGCCCCGATTGGCCGGAGCGGGTGTCAGACCCGGAACTGTGGGCCAAGGTGGAAGAGATCCCAGATGAAGAACTGTGGCGGCGCAAAGAGGCTCTGCGGGAGCGGCTGGTGTCTTTTACCCGTCACCGGGTGTTGCGGGCCCGGCGCAATCGCGGCGAAAGCAATGAGCGCATCCAAGCGGTCAACCAGTTGCTGGATCCCAAGGTCTTGACGATTGGGTTTGCCCGCCGCTTCAGCACCTACAAGCGAGGAGATTTGATCCTGCGAAATCTGGAGCGAATTACCCGCATCTTCACCAACAAAGAGCACCCTGTACAGATTATCTTCGCCGGCAAGGCCCATCCGCGGGATGAAGGGGGCAAGCGCCTGATCCAGCGGGTGGTGGAATGGTCGAACCGGCCTGAGGTGGCCAACCGGGTCGCTTTCATCGAAAATTACGATGCCTATGTCGCTCGCAATTTGGTGCAGGGGGTCGATGTGTGGCTGAACAACCCGCGACGCCCTCTGGAAGCCTCTGGCACCTCAGGGCAAAAGGTGGGCTTCAGTGGGGGATTGAATTTGTCGGTACTGGATGGCTGGTGGCCGGAGGGTTACAACGGTCGCAATGGCTGGGCTATTGGCCAAGAAATCGAAGGTCTGGATCCCGCTGCCCAAGACGACTTGGACGCCAACTCCCTCTACGACTTGTTGGAGTATGAAGTAATCCCCATGTTCTACGACCGGGATGAGAAAGGGATCCCGCGCCGCTGGATTGCCCGCATGAAGGAGGCCATCCGCACCCTCAACCCCGTTTTCAACACCGACCGCATGGTAGCGGAGTACGTGCTGAAAATCTACGAGCCTCAGCCCCTGGAAGCAGAGGCGAGCCGGACTTTGTTGGGTTCGGCTGTTGCCGGCTAGGGTGGACTCCCCTCACCCAGAGGGAGAGCGGGAATAACATCAGGCAAAACATTGGGATCCCCCCTCCTCAATGAGGAAAAGCGGGGATCCCGGGTTTGCGCTTGGGGAAAAGAGACTAGGCGCTGGCGTTGACGGCCATAGGCAGAGTCAACGGCTCTGGCTCCTCTTCGGGGGGCAGCATCACCACCTCAGAGTTGTCGATGATGGCCTGCAGCTCTTCCCCATCGATGGTTTCGGCCTCTACCAGGCGGCGGGCAATCCGATCCAAGAGGGCGCGGTTTTCTCGAATCAAGTAGGTAGCCCGTTGGTAGGCCTCGTTCACCAGCCGCCGCACCTCTTCGTCGATGAGGGCTGCTGTTTCCTCCGAGAAATCCCGTTCTGCGGCGATCTCCCGGCCCAGGAAAATGTTGGCGTATTGGCGGCCCAGGGCCACATTGCCCAGGCGATCGCTCATACCGAAGCGGGTCACCATGTTGCGGGCGATGCGGGCCACCTGCTGCAGGTCACTGGCTGCCCCTGTGGTGATCTCCGACTCTCCATAGACCACTTCTTCGGCCACGCGCCCACCCAAGGCAACGGTCATCATGTTCTTCAGATGGGCACGGGTGGTGAGCCCCATGTCGTCATCGCTGGGCATGAACCAAGTGAGACCACCCGCCTGGCCACGGGGGATGATCGTCACTTTTTGAATGGGATCGTAGTTGGGCAGAAGGGATCCCACCAGGGCATGGCCCGCCTCGTGGTAGGCCACCAATTCCTTGCGCCGCTCGCTCATCAGCCGATCCTTCTTCTCCGGACCGGCCAACACCCGATCCACCGCGTCGTTGATCTCGTCCATGGAGATCTCGGTGAGGTTGCGGCGGGCTGCCAGAATGGCTGCTTCGTTCAGGAGGTTGGCCAAGTCGGCGCCGGTAAACCCAGGAGTACGGCGGGCCAACTTCTCCAGATCCACATCCGCAGACAGAGTTTTACCGCGGGCGTGCACCTTGAGGATCTCCAGGCGGCCTTGGAAGTCGGGGCGATCCACCGTAACTTGGCGGTCGAAGCGACCGGGCCGCAGCAGCGCCGCATCCAGCACATCCGGGCGGTTGGTGGCGGCGATGACGATAATGCCGGAGTTGCCCTCAAAACCGTCCATCTCGGTGAGCAACTGGTTCAGGGTCTGCTCCCGTTCGTCGTTGCCACCCCCCAAGCCAGCTCCCCGCTGGCGACCGACCGCATCAATTTCGTCGATGAAGACGATACAGGGAGCATTTTGCTTGGCCTGCTCGAACAGATCCCGCACGCGAGAAGCGCCGACCCCGACAAACATCTCCACAAACTCAGAGCCAGAGATGGAGAAAAAGGGCACACCTGCTTCTCCGGCTACGGCGCGGGCCAACAGGGTCTTACCGGTGCCGGGCGGGCCCACCAGCAATACCCCGCGGGGGATCTTGGCTCCCAAAGCGGTGAAGCGCTCTGAATTTTTCAGGAAATCCACCACTTCTGCCAGCTCCAGCTTGGCCTGATCGATGCCGGCCACATCGTTGAAGGTAATTTGGGTTTTCGGCTCCATCTGCACCCGTGCCCTGGATTTGCCGAAGTTGAGAGCTTGGCTGCCTGGGCCATTTTGAGCCCGCCGCAGCAGGAAAAAGAGCCCCAGCAAGAGCAAAACCGGCAGGAAGAAGGTGCTGAGAATGCGCCCGAGTAGCCCCTCCTCTTGGACAGGACGCACAGCCAGCTCCACCCCGTTGGCAACCAGGGTGTTCTCAAACTCAGGGGTAAGGGGGGGCAGATTCACCTGCACTTGGGTGGCGCGGTTGTTGATTTCTGCCTCGGCAATGGCAACCTGGCGACCATCCGGGGCCGTCTCCACCAAAACTTTGCTGACCTCGCCCCGTTCAACACGGCTGATTAGGTCGGAGTAGCTGATCTCCAAACGCTCAGCCGGGCGGGTACCCAAGAAGGTGGTGGCTAAAGAGATCAAGACGATGGCCAGTAGCGCATATAACCCCGCGCTTCTCCATTTCTTGTTTTTACCTTTCTGACTCACGGAAGTGTTTCCTCCCAAAGGGTGTTTTTGAATCGAACTCGCAGATGGTGACCTATGGGTAACAATCTGGGGTCGGGTGGGTTCTTGCAGCAACAGACTGTTAATTAATATTAACCTGACTGAGAGGGTTGCCGGGGATCCCTGCAATTCCCCTCTTCTGGCCGGGAGTTTGGGGATAGGATTGAGAGACCAAGGCTGTGCCGTCAGCCAGGATAGGTGGTGTTTTTTCCATTCTCATTCCAGCTTGCCCAGGGATCCCTATGCTGACTCAACTGCGCGAACTGAGCATCGCTGCCGACGGACGGTATCTCAGGGATGAGGAGCTGCAGTTCATGGAGACCTACCTAGCCTCCTTTGACCTTCGCCTGTGCGCCTATCGCAAGATTCAGGCAGCGGAGGCCCAGATCATCCGGGATGTGGAGATGAAAATGCGCGCGCTGGATCCCTACTTGCTCATGCGAGGGGTGGAAGACTTTAGCAACAAGTGGAAAGCTGACACCGTTCGGGTTCTGCGCCTTTCGGCCTTAGCCATGCTCTTGGATGATGAGCAGCGCTACAAAGATCGATTTCTCTACTGGTTCCAAACACTGATGCGAGCCTTCCGCACCCAACGCAGTTGCGAGGCCACCTATCGCTTCCTACAAGAAGTGATAGCCAATTACCTCACCCCCGAAGAAACCAAGTTGATCAGGCCGATTCTGGAAACCAACCGCACGCTGTTGGGCCTCAACTAGGCAGCCGTCCCGGCGGGCTCTTCAGAGTTGGCCGGCTCAACCACCTCTAGCTCATCAGCTTGGAGATGCGCACGGAACTTGTTGTCAAACTGCACCTGAAAGGGAAAGTTGGCGCTGATCGGGCGGCCATTCCAATCTCGAAGCACGGCCTTCAGTTCCCCTTCCATGCCTTTGAGGTCGAAAGGTTGATTGCGATGTTCCGGGTGGTGATAGACAATCACGCTGGTACGCACCCGCACCCGATCTCCAACTTTCATGTCTTGCCCTCCTGAAAAGGCAGCATACTGCAGGAACCGACTGGAAACACTCTAACTCAATCTCTAAGCAAGCTTTCCGGATGTGGAGAAGTGTGTGGAAACTGAAACAGTAGTTTGCATTTTTCTCAAGTTCCCTCTCACTTTGGATGACCCGAGAACATCCCCTCAAACTCAAGCCATGAGCCCGACCCAAGGGATCCCCCTGACTGGCCACTGGATCCCTGCATTGTATACATCCTTCCAGAGAACTTTAGGGTGTGGCAAGGAAAATCAAATGAGGGCTTTCAACCTCATGGGATCCCTATTGGGCAGGAGATAGAGCTCAGTTTCGGAGGAAAAGGCAGCACCTATCCAATCTCAGCTTCCGCCAGGATCTGGGAAAGAGAGAAGGCGACCTTTTGTTGCTCCACCAAGCGGTCGAATTCTCGCTCGAAAGTAACCAAGGCCCGGTTGGTTTTGCCCCCCAAGTAGAGCCCCGTCTCCGTTTGCAAAGCCCAGATTTGGCTGTAGCTGAAGTAGCTCATCACCACCCCCACCATCAACAGGCCAAATCCGAGATACACCGCAGGGATCCCTGGATCGGATTTAATTTGCAGTCCGGTAGCGCCGATCACCTCATCCAGATACAGAGTGAGGGGGTTGGGGAAGCGTTGGGGAGCGATTTCGTCGAGGGCCAAGCTCATGCCTTGGCGCAGGGATCCCATCCATTGCCCTTCAGTGTCGTAGAGCAGGGCTGTCCCCTGCAAATCCGGCAGCAGCAGCGTGAGTCCCTGGCTCATGTCCGGCTGGGTGGGCACAAAAGCGCCCCAGAGTTTGTTGCCTGCCTCGGTACGCACCGGCACCACCGGGATTTGAAAAGTGGGGCTGTTGTTGATGCGGATGCGGATGCTGTCGATGCTCCAATCGGCTTGGTAGAGGGTCACACCCCGGTAGGAGAGAGGATGGTTGACGGAAATGGTCTGACGTTTGACCTCCTGACCCTGATCCAAAATCGAGAGGTCGGAATAAAACTGCTTGACCCGGCCATCGGCAGCGTAGTCAATCCAGAAGCGATTGGCCCGAATTTGCCAGGTAGGCAAGTGAGTGCGAGCCAGATCCCCTGCTCCGGTCAAGTGTTGAATAGAAGCCACGCCGCCGCTGGGAATGAGTTCTTGGGCCTTGAAGCCGCCAATGCTGCCCCAAATCGCCCCCAGCAAGATCAGCAGCATGCTGACATGCACCAAGATGGGGCCGATCCTGCCGATTAACCCCTTGCGGGCGTAGAGGTAATGGCCCTCCTGAAACACCAGATAGCCCTGTCGACGCAACTGCTGCGGCAGCCCTTGTAAGGATTGTTGGGGCAGATAAGTCCAAAAGGGCAGGCGCTGAAAAGACTGCGGACGGGTGAGATAGCTCCAACGGCGAGCCACCTTGAGCATTGGCCACTGGCGCGTAAAGGAACAGGCGATAAGGCTGCTGCCGAACAGGATTAAAATAGCCAGAAACCAAGGGGTGCGGTAGACGTGATCCAATCCCAAGCTCAGGATCACCCGCCACGTGAGAAAGCCAAACAGGGCCGGATGCTCCGGATAGTGGGCTTGATAAAAAGCCGCTGTTTCCTCTTGCTCAATTACCGTGCCGGTGGCGCTCAAGACCGCAATTGCCAACAAAAGGCCGATGGCCAGGCGCAGATCCGCCAGCAGCGGCAGCAGCTCATGACGAAAGTACCGCCGCAGCGAGGAAACCCAGCGGGCAAGCGGGAGAGAGTATATGACCATGAGAAGTTTGTCGGCTCAAGATTCAGACCGCTGCTCTTGCCAGGCAAGGTGCAGTTCCCAACAGGGTGCTGTAGGTGTAGCCCCATCTTAGCCTGCAGCAGCAGGGATCCCTTAGGCCCAAGCCGACAAGATTGTTACGCTGCCGAACCCCACCAACACCACCCCACTGGCATAAGTGAGCCAGCCCGACCAGCGCCGCAGGGCCAACAGTTGCTTCACCAACCCGGTAAACACCCCCGCCAGGAGCAGAGGAAAGGCCAATCCCAGCCCGTAAGCCAGCAGCAGCCCGCCTCCTACCCAGGGTTGCCCTGTGGTGGAAACCCAGGCCAGCAAAGCCACCAAAACCGGCGTACTGCAGGGAGAGGCCACCAGGCCAAAAGTTAACCCCAGCAACACTGCCCGACCCAGCCTGGGCCATTCTCCGGGAATCTCGAGGCGGTTAAACCAATCTGGAAAACGCAGGGGGATCACCTCTAACAAGTTCAGCCCCATCAAAATAGCAATTCCCCCCACCACAACAGGCCCGAAGGATCCGGTTTGTCCGTAAACGCGACCCAGCAAAGCTGCCGACAAACCCAGCAGGGTCAGGGTAAAAGCCACCCCAGCCGCAAAACCCAAAGATTGAGCCCAAACTTGCCGCCGCCCTTCCCCAGCCGTTTCCTCAGAAGCGGGGGTGTAGCCGCCGATGTAGCCGATGGTCACTGGCAGCATAGACAGCGTGCAGGGGGAAAGACTGGTGAGCAAGCCCGCCAGACCCACCACCAACAGACTAACGGGAGAAAGGTGCTGCAGTTGAAACTGCACCAGCTCAGTTGCCCATTGTTCTAGGTGGTAAAGCCAGAGCTGAGCCGCATTCAACATAAGCTCGATCTGTCCACATAAGCCCAAGGTAGCATGAAGGATCCCCGAGCCCGTTCAAGATATCTTTGCTATCCATTCCCACCGCCCAGGTTGTGGAGAATTTCGCGAGGATGGTTGACCGGGAACTGCTGCCATTCTTGTTGAGTTCGTTGCAGCACCCGGAGCAATTCGTCCCACCTTTCGCCAGCGATCAACTGCTCTATCTGTCGTAACTGGGCTTGGTAGCTGTGCAGGGCAGTCAGCAGCGCCTGCCGGTTGTGGCGGGCCATCTCCAAACCCAATTGCGGGATCCCTCCGCCAACACGGCTGGTATCGCGGAATCCGCTGCTGGCCAAAGTGCGGGCCAATTCCAGAATCGCGGGATCCCCTTCTTGGCTAACCGCTGCGATCAAACTGGCGCTGACCATAACTGGCAAATGGCTGATCCAGGCCACCGCTCGGTCATGGCGTGCGGGATCCGTGAGGACAGCTTCTGCGCCAACAGCAGCAATCAGTTCTTTCACCGCATCGAGAGCCTGAGGTTGGGTCTCGGCGATGGGAGTGAGCACGTAGGGCCGCCCCCGAAACAAGTCGGCTTCTGCCGCTTGGATCCCTTGCAGGCTTTTGCCGGCCATGGGGTGCCCCCCCACAAACCAGGGCCACAATTCGGTTGCCGGAGCAACGATGGGCTGCTTAACCGAGCCGACATCGCTCACCACGGTTTCTGCCGACAAATAAGGCAACAGGGCGGCTAGCGTGGTCAACACCTGCTCCAGAGGGGTACAGATCAGCACCATTTGCGGATCAAAGCGAGCCAACTGGGCCAACTCGGTTCCACAGCCTTGGACAGCACCCCGTTCCAGAGCCTGTTTGCAGGTGGCCGGGTTGCGGCTTATCCCCCAGACGGGATATCCCTTTTCGGTCAGTTTGAGGGCCAGGGATCCGCCAATCAACCCCAACCCGACAATGGCAATGCGCATAGTATCTCAGTAAGCCAGTGAAACTCCTTTTTGGACACCACCAACAACCGCTTCCAGGTGTAGTAGGAGGCTGCTCCCGTAGCTCAGCGATACTCGCCACCGGCGGGCAAGCCTAGTTCCTTCCGAAGCTCCCGCCGCAGCAGCTAAATTCTCGGCCAGGGACTGTCCACTTGTCCATTTTTAAGTCAATATAGGGGTAACATCCGGGCTTGCTTGCCCTGCGGATTCGTGGTAGCCAAACTGGCCTCCGACAGGAAAAACAAGGGCAGGCCTTGGATGTATTGGCAGGAGCTCGGCCCGCTGTGGACTGCTGTTGCGCCGAAGGGATCCCAGCCTTTCGTGCCGGCTCAGCGCAGTTCTTCTTCGCTTACTCAAGAGCAGGTGTCCCTCTTCTCAGCGATTCTCCAGAACTGTACCCATCGAGCCACTTTCACAGCGGGCTCGGCTTTTGGCCTGCGAGTTCCCGCTTTAACCCCCGTTGGGGAGCACTCTGTCGTTTAGGAGATTCTATGCCTAGTGAACCCAAAACCCGCAAGAGCCGTGAAAGCACTAACCCGCGCCCGCGCGACCGTCGTCGTGAATCGGCCAAAGGGAGCAAAGGGGCAGTCTCAGCCACCCATCTCTCCTTGCCGAAGTTAATTCAAGAGAATGCGGTGCTCCAATCTCGCAGCCAGTTATTGTTGATGTACAGTGACTTCCAAACCGAAATGCCCAACGATGGCAAAACCGGTGTGGGCACCTGGCTACAGTCTCGACTCAAGGAGCACGGCATGCCCAGCCTGCTGCGTTTTGGCCCCCGCTCCCGCCCCCAGGTTTTCCGCCGCGATGAATTTTCCGAGTGGATTACGCTGGCTCTGGCCTCTGTTAACCCCAACAGCGATACTGCCCCCCAAGAGCACCTGAGCTAGGCCGGAAGGGGAAGTTGAGCGGTAGAAGCAGAGGTTGCTGGCCCAGGGATCCCGCCACGCCCGTTGAGGGAAGAGGGTGAACTGGGCTTTTCTGTATCCGGCAATAGCAGGTCGCGGATGAGGCGAGCTGCCGAGCGTTGCAACCAGCGGGAGGCCAATTGACGGCCCAGTTGTTGAGCTTCCGGTTTGGCAGCCACCTTGGCAACAATCGGCAGAAGCTGCAGCGGCTGAAAGCTCGGGTTGCTGCTGAGGAGTTCCCACAGACGCTGCAAATGAGCCAAGCCATCTGAGCCACCCTGGGATCCCGAGCTGGAAAAGAGCACATCCACTAGGCGCTCCCGCAGGAAAGCGCCCCGCTCAGAAAAGATAAAATCAACGGCCTTTTCCAGGGATCCCTGCAGGTCAAAATCCTCGCTGTTGACGGCGTTGCGCAGCAGGTTCTCCAGGCGGTTCCAGCGAAATTGCCCCTGGTTAAACAGCAGCTCCCGCAGAGATACGCGCAGCTCCGGGGCCGGGTCGGTGAGCAGGCGCTGAGCCACGTAGGGATAGGCCACGCTCAACACCTTAAAGTTGGGATCCAGGCCGATGGCGATCCCTTCCAGGGTGAGCAAAGAGCGGATGATCAAGGCGTAGTAGGCGGGAACTCGAAAGGGAAAGTCGTACATCACCCCCGAGAGCCGATCGGTGATGCTCTTGAAATTCAGTTCGGAGACGGATTTGCCCATCGCTTCGGCGAAGACAGCTTCCAGAGCAGGGATGATGGGAGTCAGGTCGGTATCCGGATCCAGGAACTCCAAGTCCACGTAGTCTTGGGCCAGCCCGGCAAAGTCTCGGTTTACCAAATGCACAATCGCCTTGATCAGGCCGTAGCGCTGATGGGGCGCGATGGTGCTCATCATGCCGAAATCGATATAGGCCAGCCGCCCGTCGTACATGGCCAAGAGGTTGCCCGGGTGGGGATCGGCGTGGAAAAAGCCATTTTCCAAAAGCTGCTTGAGGGAGCAATTGACACCGATCTCGATCAAGTGCCGTCCATCCAGCCCCGCAGCAGCGATTTTGTCGACCTGAGTCAGCTTGATGCCATCAATCCACTCCATCGTCAGCACCTTGGTGCGGGTGTACTCCCAGTAAATTTTGGGAGCGTAGATGGAGGGGTGACGGTACAGGGCCAGGAACCGCTCGGCATTGCGGCCCTCCTGCGTGTAGTCCATTTCTTCGTAGAGGCGCCCGGCAAACTCATCGACGATGCCCACCAGGTCGCTGCGGATGCGGCGGAAAGTGCGTTTGGCCCAGGCGGCCAGGCTGCGGACAATATACATGTCGAGAGAGATGCGCCCAATCAAGTCGGGCCGCTGCACCTTGACGGCGACTTTCTCCCCGCTGTGCAAGTAGGCCTGGTACACTTGCCCCAAGCTGGCGGCGGCAATCGGTTCAGGGCTGATCTCTCGAAAGATTTTGTCTATGGGTTTGCCGATCTCCGACTCGATGAGGGCAAAAGCAATGGCATTCTCGAAGGGGGGCAGCTCATCCTGCAGTTTGGCCAGCTCCTCCAGAAACAGGGGCGAAACCAGATCGGGACGGGTGGAGAGGGCTTGGCCGATTTTGATGGCTGTCGGCCCCAATTCCGTGAGGATCTCCCGTAGCCGGGCCGCATGTTTCGGGCGATTCTTCAGTTCTACTCCCCGCCAGCGATCCCAAAACACCCAGGCCAACAAGCCCAAAAAGGGGGTGATCAACTGAAACAGGCGCCGCACCACCAGATCCCAGCGCCCTCGATATTGCTTGGCCAACTGCTCTGGGTCGTAACGCAAGCTTGGCTCAGGAACCACCCCCAGATCTGCCGGAGGGATGGAGACAGCCCCAGAACCCAAGCCATCCTGCCTCGCTGCTATTGTCACTACCGGTGTTGCGCCCATAGATGCCCCAACGGATTCCGTAACACATCTTAACTTGCTGGCTCAGCCTGGCGACCCTCGGAGACAGCCACCAGCCTGCTCGATTAGGTTTGAAAAGGCGGGACGAACCTTCGGAATAAGGATCTTCAGCTAGAAATCGCAGGAGCCCCGCACTGTACCCGTAGGGTCAGTGTCGGGAGGAATGCGGAAGTTATGATAGAAC